>DASUBC010000369.1:0-4146 GCA_035763465.1 Thermomicrobiales bacterium | reverse complement strand
GGGCGGGCGACAGATCCTGCGCGGGCGTGGCTGGCGGCACGCCGCGCGAGAGGTCGTGGCCCGTCTCAGGGCCGCCAAACGCGGCCGGCTGCGGTGGCGCGACGGGATAGCGCGGCGTGTGCGCCTGCGAGCCTTCGTAGGGCATCCCCGGCGAATCGAGCGAGCCAGGCGGTCCCTTCGCCAGTGAACCAGACTCAGGCGCGGGCGGCAGCGGATGACCGCCGCGCGACAGGTCCACGCCGCCTGGACGCGCGAGGTTCATACCACCTGGGCCGGGCGCTGGTCCGGTGGGCGGCGTTGGGCCTACCGGCGTCGCAGTGGCATCGTGGGACGCTGCCTTCGTCGCCTCGGTTGTATCCAGACCGAGGGAGCGCGCAGCCAGCGATTCGAGCGCGGAGAGAATTGAAGGGAGCGAGACGACCGTCGCCAGAATCAACGCGATGCCGACCGTCGCGGCCAGGCCGGAAGCGACCGTGCCATAGCAGTCACCCAGGCTGCTGCAATTATCCGCCCGTGCGCCGCCCGGCAGCATTCCCCAGGCAAGCGCGCCCCACAACAGCGCGAGCGCGCGGTAGAGCCAGCGCCGCCAGCGTCGTCCGTTCATTGCCGCACCTCTGCGCCGGGGAAGGTTGGCGCTGGCGACACGACAGCCGCCGCGCGCGGTTGGGGCGGTGGCGGCGTGAGCAGCGTCGCGATGATTAGCCCGACCAGTGTCGTCAGCAGAATCGGCCGGAAGTTGTCGCCCGCCCGCAGCGGATCCAGGAGTGGACCGAGCAACTTCCACAGGCCGGTGTTGGAACTGCCCGGCCAGAGCGGCGTCAGGATCAGCGGCGTCAGAATCCGGCTCAGAATGGCCGCGACGAGCAGGCGTAGCACGAGCGGCACGCGATTGAGTATGTTGTACCAGCCGGGCACGAGATTCGAGAGAAACTGCCGCGAGAGATACACGACGACCAGCAAGAGCAAGAGCAGGAGGCCATCACCCCAGCCAGGGAGCATCCCAGCCAGGAGAATGGTCGTAAAGATCGCGCCGGCCACTAGCCGGGCGGGCAGCGGCACACTCGTCCAGGTAATCTTCTGCCGGTCAGCCCCAGCGATGATCGCCGCGAAGCGTCGCGCGCGGTCCCGCACGGCCGCGTTCTGCCAGGTCAGCGTCTCGAACGCGGTGCGGCCAAGCGCCCCGACCACGACGGCCAGCACAACCCACTGCCAGTGTTGTTGCAGCGGCGACATCGCAACCGTGGTCGGGGTGTCGTTGCGCCAGGTAAAGATCGGGCGCTGGAGAATCGGCACCGCCTGCGCCCAGCAATAGGTCAGCACCGCGCCAATCACTGCATAGAGACCGCCTTCGGCCAGCGCCGCCGCGCGGCTGGGCCGGGCGAAGGGCAGCGGCGTGACGCGTCGCAGCGCGCTGGCCGTCAGCGGGAAGACGATCACCTCCAGCGCCAGCAGGACGTAGAGCAAGAGCCACGCGCCGCGCGTGCGGATGAACGCTTCGATCGGATTCCAGTCGGCGAGGTAGATGTCAGGGCGGCGGTAGAGGAAGAAGTCACCAAGCGCATAGCCCGCCCAGAGCCACATGCCCGGCCCCGCGCCGCCGAAGAAGGCTACCAACCCGAACAGCGCCAGCACGCCAAGCGATTCGCTGAACGACCAGGTCGTGCCGAAGCGCACCGCGCCGCAAAGCAGCCCCAGGAAGAATGCGATCGGCGGCAGCAGCGCGCCGAGCAGCGGCACGGCGGCCAGCCCCGCGCCGTCGTTGGCCGCCAGCGCGGGCAAACTGCCAGCCCGCCGCAGCACGCCTGGCAGCCGCACCCAGACCACGTCCAGCCAGCGGTCGAGGAAACCGCCAGAGGTCGCCTGGGCGACGGTGGGGAGCTGGCGCGTTGTTTGCTCGTGCATCGCCGGTGCTCCTCGCGTGCTGCTGGTCGAATAAGCTGTCGTGCTTTGGCTTGGCCGCGCGATCACCATCCGTGCAGACACATACGCGGCGGCGGCCTCAGTGGTTCCCGTCTCCGCTAGGTGTTAACGCGCGCCCGGTCACCGGCGTTTACGCCGGACTGCTCCCCACCCAGCAGTCGCCGCGTGAGCGTGCCGAGCACCAGCCCATACGTTAGATGCCCGACGAGCGACACACTGAGGAATTCGCCGAAGATCGCGTGAATGTGCAGCCAGCCGGGATACAGCCCCACCATGAAGGTTTCGAGTCCCAGCCCCCAGAGCAGACCGGCGAGCGGCCCACGCCGGCCAAAGAGCAGGCTGAAGGCGATCCCGAAGCAGATGCCGTTCGCCCAGTGGTAGGAAACGCCCGCCGCGCGCAGCACAATGGGGTTCGCGCCATCGCCGAGGAAGGCGCGGCCAAAGACCGCGAAGATGTCGAAGGGCCAGAAGGTGAAATGCCCGAACTTCACCAGCGCCAGCCGCACAACATCGTAACTGGCTGTCGCCACCAGACCAGCCAGCACGCCCGCGCGTACCCGCCGCGCCGCCCAGATGCGCGCCAGCGGCCCCAACCGCCGCCAGCCGTAGAGGGCGACCACCGCCGCGCAGACAATCGTCACCGCCAGCGCGGCCGGCAGTGACCAACCAGCCAGAATATAGACCGTCAGCGCCGCGCCCGTCGCCAGCGGCAGCGCGGCGAGCAAGACGCGCCAGCGCACCCCGTTGCCCGGTTCGGCCGCTAGCGCCGGTCGCATCCCAATCCCGCCCTTTCCCTACTATATTTCCGCCATTAGTCATGATTCTAGCCGCCGGGCGCAGGGCAGGCAAGCAACTCCGGCGGCATACTGGACGTATGATCAGGAAGAAATTGCGCTGCCACGGCAGGCGAAGTGGGCCAGCGATGATTGGCCCATCATAAACATCGTAACGAGGAGCACAATGCCATGAGCGCACCACCACCGTATGGCAACACCGGCCCCGGTAGCGCGCCGCCGCCCGGCGCCGTGCCGCCCGGCGGTTATCCCGCGAATAATCAGCCACCGGGTGGCTATTACTATCCAGCGGCGCAGGGCTACAACCCGGCGGGCCAGGGTTATAGCGCGCCGCCGCCCGCCCGGAGCAATCGCGGCTGCTGGATCGCCGCGATTGTCGTTGGCGCCTTGGTGGTCTGTTGCGTCGGCGGGTTTGGCGTCAGCGCGTTGCTCGGCGCGGGCCTCTTTACGCGCACCGTCACCGGAATCACCGAATCGCAGACGGCAGCGAAGGACTATTTCGATGCGGTCGCCGCGCACGATTGGACGACCGCGCACGGCGATCTCAGCGCCACATTGCAGGCCAGCACCACGCCCACCGTCTTGCAGCTATCCTGGACAGCGCGCGAGCGCCAACATGGCCGCGTGACTCGCTTCGACCCAAGCGGAGCGAACATCAGCACGCTGAACGGCAAGACGACGGCTCAGGTGCCCGGTATGCTCTACTACGACAGCGGCTACAGTGAGCACCAGGCCGTCAACTTGATCAAAGAACAGGGCGTCTGGAAACTCGCCACGCTGCCGTAAGCCGGTATCCCCTTTCTGGTGTGGGTTTTGTTGACGAACGCAGTGCTGGGGTGGTGGCCCTGGGGCTGAAGCCCCGGGCTGAGGGCTGCGCCACGAAGCCCGCCTACGCGGGCTGTCCTTACCACAGCGTTGGTGGCTGCCCCCAACCTTCTGCCACTCCAGGCCGGCGCAGGCCGGCCTTCGTGGCGCAGCCCTCAGCCGGGGGCTTTAGCCCCAGGGCGCTCTCGGCGGCGCCGCGTCCGGTCCACAAGGATCACGCAGCCCTAACCATGTGCGGAATAGCCACCGCTGTGGCAGGATACGGCACGGCGGAGTCTGCCGCCGGCACCATAGAGGGGATATGCAGCGCATGAAGCAGCAAGCGCCAAATATCGTCATCATCACCTGTCACGATCTCGGCCGTTTTCTCGGCTGCTATGGCATCACGACCGTGCAAACGCCCGCACTCGACGCCCTGGCCGCCGATGGCTTGCGCTGCACGCGCGCGTTCTGTGTCGCGCCGCAATGCAGCCCCTCGCGCGCCGCGCTCTTCACCGGGCGCTATCCGCACAGCAACGGCGTGCTCGGCCTGACGCACGCGAATTTCGCCTGGGATTTGCATCCCGGCGAGCGCCATCTCGGCCAGGTGTTGCAGGCGGCCGGCTAC
>DASUBC010000368.1:0-4060 GCA_035763465.1 Thermomicrobiales bacterium | reverse complement strand
CGGCCAGCCGCCCCGGCCTGCCAGACAGCCTCGCCGGTAAGGCACTGCACCGACCTGACGCCGGTCTCGCCGCCCTGACGCCGCTCCACCATGCATTGGAGCGTTTCGAGCGCGTGAAAGCCGTAGGAGTCGAGGCCGCTGTAGCCCAGCACCAGCGCGTCCGTGACCACGCCGTCCAGCGGCCAGTCGAGCGCCGGCTTGCGCCAGGCCAGCGGCAGCGACGACCCGGCCAGGAAGGAGATGCCCAACCGTGTGGCAGTATCCACCATCCGGCGGGCGTACGCGAACGACCAGGAGAGGTGTTTGTCACTGAAGATTGGCACGATACGCCCGGCGCCGACCATTGCCGCGACCACCGCATCGAACAGGCGGCGGCGGGGGTAGAGCGTCTGTTCGTACTCGTTGACCGGATAATGACCGTGCTCGCCAATGATCACGACACCCTCAACATTGAGGCCATGACCGCCGACCGCCAGCGCCTCGCCGATACTCTCGAAGATCGGTACATTGTGCTGCGCTGCGAGGTCGCGCCCAATGTCTTTCGCGGCGATCTGATCCAGATACATTGAGACCACCTCGACGCGCGGCTCGGTCGGGACTCCGTACAGGGTATATCCTTCCAGCAGCCTGGTTACGACGACATCCGCGTGTGAACCAGGAAAATAGGTGGTGATAATCGCCGCCACTCGTGGTCGTGTCATGCTCTCGCACCTTCCCCTACAGCGCCAGTCTGCGGCGACAGCAGGTCGTGTCGCGCGTGCGCCATCCTAGCATTCTCTGTGCATTACTTCACCAGCCAGAATAAGCCCTACGTGTCTCTCTTCCCATAACGCATCTTGTGCCATGTTGCGACTTGACGGGACTACCAGGGCATGGTATCGTGTGGAACTAAGTTCATCATCCTAACTAACTCGCCCGACAAAGACCAAGTGAGTGCAAGAGAAGGTGTGAACCGCGATGGTCTCTCTGGAACAGCGCGATACCTTGTAAGCCCTCTTTCTTGAGATAGCTGCCGCCAGCGCGGCGCTGGGTTGGGGCGCCCCGCACTGAGCGCTGACTGGCAGAGTAGTCAACATACCGGCGAACTGATGGCGTTGTAGTTGGCACCCCTGCCAGGGTGTGAAGGAGGATGCGCATCATGACTGAACCACGTCTCCCGCGCGTGCTGACCCGACGGAGATTTCTCAGTCTGACTGGGCTTGCGGCGGCAGGCGTCGTGCTGACCGCATGCGGCGGTACCAGCGCGACGCCCACAGCGGCAACCAGCACCTCCAGCAGCGCGGCCAGCACCGCATCGAGCACGACGGCCACTGCGGCTTCGACAACGGCGGCGACCACCAGCGCCGCAAGCGCGGCAACCAGCAGCGCGACAACATCGGCCGCCACATCGTCGCGGGCCAGCGGAGCTACCCCGGCCGCGAGCGGCAGCCCGACCACCAGCAGCTCGTCATCATCTTCGGCCGCGAATATCCCGACCAAGTTCCAGGAAGCGCCGACCCTGGCCGAGCAGGTCAAGGCCGGCAAGCTGCCGCCGGTCGAGCAGCGCCTGCCGAAAGCGCCAATGGTGATCCAGCCGATCAAGTCGGTCGGCTCCTACGGCGGCACCTGGCGCACGGTGTATACCGGCGCGGCGGACTCCGCCTGGTTCTCGCGCACTGTCGGGTATGAGTCGCTGGTGCGCTGGGACGTGGACTGGAAGAACCTCATCTCGGACATCGCGACAAAATACGAAGTCTCCTCGGATGGGAAAGAGTTCACCTGGCACCTGCGGCCGGGGATGAAGTGGTCGGACGGTCAGCCGTTCGGCGCCGATGACTTCGTTTTCTGGTACGAAGACGTCATCCTCAACGACCAGCTGACACCGGTCAAACCGACCTGGTTCATGACCGCCGGCAAACTCGGCAAGGTCGTGAAGGTTGACGACAGCACCGTCAAGATGGTCTTCGAGCAACCGAACGGCCTCTTGCTCAAGAAGCTAGCGATGCTCGGGATGGGCACCTTCATCAAGCCCGCACACTACGCCAAGAAATTCCACACCAAGTACAACAAGGCGGAAGTGGACAAGATGGTCTCCGACCAGCACCTGGCGGACTGGGCGGCGCTCTTCAACAAGATGGTCGGGACAACCCCGAACGTCGGCGATGCGCGCTGGTTCAATCCAGAACTGCCCACCATCTTCCCCTGGATGGTCACCTCCGGTATCGGGCAGGGCAACCAGGTCGCCGTGGTTCGTAATCCCTACTTCTGGAAGGTAGACCCGCAGGGCAACCAGCTGCCGTACATTGACGGCATCACTTATCTGCTGGTCGAAGCAGGTGACGTGTCCTTGCTCAAGGCGCTCAACGGCGAGATTGACATGGACGACCGGCACTTTACCAGTTCGACGAACAAGCCGGTCCTCACTGACAACCAGCAGAAGGGGCAGTACCACTTCTTCACCGAGACGCCGGACAGCATGAATCGGTTCTGCGTGATGTTCAACTTCAATCACAAAGATCCGGTGATGAAGCAGATCATCCAGAACGTGGAGTTCCGGATCGGCCTTTCCTACGCGATCGACCGCAAGTCCATCATTGATACGGTCTACGTCGGGCAGGGCGAACCCTGGCAGTCGGCGCCGCTGAAGCAGTCGCCGTACTACCACGAGCGGTTGGCGACGCAGTACCTGGAATACGACCTGGACAAAGCCAAGCAGCATCTCGACAAGGTGCTGCCCCAGAAGGGCGGCGATGGGATGCGCCTGCGCCCGGACGGCAAACCGCTGCAAATCGCCTTCGAAGTCAACTCCACCGCGACCGACCTGATTGACGTGCTCAAGCTGGTACAGAAGACCTGGGCGTCGGTTGGCGTGCCGTTCACGATCAAGTCGGAGGACCGCGCACTGCGGACGACGCGCGTGACGGCCGCCGATTATGACGTCGTCTGCGACGGCGGCCCTGGCGGCATTGACGCGATCCTCGGTCCCTACTGGTATTTCCCCTTCGCCGACTTCAACGGTTTCGCCACCCAGTGGGCGCTGTGGTGGGAATCGGGCGGCACGAAGGGTGAGGAACCGACTGAACCGGCGAAGAAACAGCAGCAGATCTACGACCAGATCACCGTTACGCCCGACCCGGACAAGCAGAAGGAGTTGATGAAGCAACTCCTCGACATCACAGCAGATCAGTTCTGGGTCATCGGCGCCTGCACGGTCAGCGAGGGCTATGGCCTGGTGAAGAACAACTTCTTCAATGTCGCGGACCACATGTTCTCCTCCGGTCAGGAGTACGTCAACCCCGGCGCGAGTATGCCGGAGCAGTTCTATATGACGAAGTAGGGACGAGTCGGGCAGATGGGTAGCTTGGCAGTGCGCTGATCTAGCGCTGCGCTAGCAGACAAGCGCCGTGCCAGCCAGAACCCACTGCCCGACTGCCCGTCTGCCCGACTTCACTACGGAGGCATAGCCAGTGCCCACCACCCAACTCGGTGTTGCAAAGCTGGATATAACCCCGCGCAAGCCGCTGCCGCTGGCAGGCTTCGCGGCGCGGCAGGGGCCATCGGAAGGAGTTTCGCACCCGCTCTTCGTGCGGGCCTTCTTCTTCACGCAGGATGCTCCGGGCGGGGTCGAGCGCCGCGCGCTCGTCGTCAGCGCGGACCTGCTCGGCTGGGGCCAGGACCGCCTGCCGGCGTTGCGCCAGCGGTTGCTTGAACGCTGGCAGCTGGGTGAAGAGGCAGTGGTGTTGAGCGCCACGCACACCCACTCGGGGCCGCAGACCAGCGTGCGCCTGGTCAGTTCGGTCGGTACGCCCGACCCCGACTATATCGAATATCTCGAAACTCAGCTCTTCGCCGCGATCGAGCAGGCATACACGAACCGCGAGCCGATCACTGTGGAGCGCGGTGCGGGAATCAGCGACATCGGTATCAACCGGCGCAAACTCGTGGATGGCGCGATCCGGATGGCGCCGAATCCTGACGGGCCGACCGACCCCGCAGTGACCGTGCTGCGCTTCCGCACGGCGACGGGCGGCACGAAGGGCGTCCTCGTCCATTACACCTGCCACCCTACCACCACCGCCGA
>DASUBC010000367.1:0-4458 GCA_035763465.1 Thermomicrobiales bacterium | reverse complement strand
AAGTGGAACGACGCGAAGATCGCCGCCGCGAACCCTGGTGTCAACCTGCCGAACGAGGACATCGTCGTCGTCCACCGCGCCGACGGCAGCGGCACGACCGACATCTTCACCTCGTACCTGACGGCGGCCAACAGCAAGTGGGCCGGCCAGATCAAGAGCGGCACGACCGTCAACTGGCCGGTCGGCATCGGCGCGAACGGCAATGCCGGTGTCGCGGGCGAGTTGAAGAACAACCCCTACTCGATCGGCTACGTCGAACTCGCCTACGCGAACCAGAACAAGCTGCCGGTCGCCGATGTCAAGAACAAGGCCGGCAAGTTCATCACGCCGTCGAACGCGGGCGTGACCGCCGCCGCGAATGCCTTCGCCCCGACCGCGTCGGCCGACCTGCGTCTGAAGATTGTCAACGCCGACGGCGAGGCGGCCTACCCGATCGCCGGCATGACCTGGGTGCTGGTCTGCCCGAAGCAGACTGACCAGGCGAAGGCTGTCGCACTGACTCGCCTCCTCTGGTGGGGCCTGCACGAAGGCCAGGCGTACAACGAAGGGCTCGACTACGCCAAGGTGCCAGACACCTTCATCGCGAAGGAAGAGCAATTCATCCAGCAGATCACGGTGAACGGCCAGCCGGCGTTCCCAGGGAAGTAGTTGATAGACGGTAGACGGTAGTTCCTCGCCACGAGGCAGTGCTCGTAGATCAGCACGGTACCCATAACGAGCAACTACCGTCTACCGCCTACCGTCTACACCCCGGAGGCATCATGGCGATAAGCGCGGCGGCGCGTGAACGGCGGCGCGGCGACAAACACCTTCTTACAGGCGGGCAGCGCCGCGCGATCGGCGACCCGCTCTTTCGCGGCCTCACAATCGTGTTCGCCGGGGCGATTGTCGCACTGCTGGCGGCGGTCGTGCTGGTGCTGTTCAACGATTCGCGCGCGGCGCTCGGTCGCTACGGGCTGCGGCTGATTACGGGGCAGGTTTGGAATCCGCAGGCCGAAACTTTCGGGATGCTGCCGTACATCTTCGGCACGCTCTATACTTCGCTGATCGGGTTGGTACTCGCCACACCGGTCGCGATTGGCGCGGCGCTCTTCATCGTCGAATACGCGCCCGGTTGGCTGCGCGGCCCTATTTCCTTCATCGTCGAACTGCTGGCGGCGATTCCGTCAATCATCTACGGTCTCTGGGGCTTCTTCGTGCTCGGCCCGTTCATGCGCCAGTTCCTCGAACGGCCCATGAAGGCCGCCTTCGGCGATGTGCCAGGGTTGAATCAGTTCGTCGCGGGGCCAGCCATCGGCAAAGACATGCTGACGGCCGGCGTCGTCCTGGCGATCATGATCCTGCCAACGATCATGTCGGTCGCGCGCGAGGTCATCAACACCGTACCGGATACCCAGCGCGAGGGAATGCTGGCGCTGGGCGCGACGAAGTGGGAGACGATTCGCGGCGCGGTGCTGCCCTACGCGCGCGGCGGCATCATCGGCGCGGCGGTGCTCGGGCTGGGCCGCGCGCTCGGCGAGACGATGGCTGTTACGCTGACCATCGGCAACAGCTCCACGAAAATTAGCCCCTCGCTCTTCACGCCGGGCTACACGATGGCGAGCGCGCTGGCGAATCAGTTCAACGAAGCCGACAGTCCCATTTACTTCAGTTCGGTCGTCGCGGTCGCGCTGGTGCTCCTGTTGGTTGCTGGTATCGTCAACTTGATCGCTCGGCTGATCGTGGCGCGCTTCGGCGGCGACACGCGGGCGTGATACCGCGTCGCCAGTCGCCGGAAGATGGGCAGTTGCCTACCTGGCGACTATTACAAGGGGAAGCATGGTAGTCACACAGCCACCGGCGCGGCGCGGCGCGGCGCTCTTGCTCACCGCCAGTGACGGGCGGACAGCGCGGCGAAAAACCGTCAACGCCGCGATGACAGGGCTGGTCGGCGGCGCGGCGCTCATTGGCGTCGGGGTGCTGGCCGTCATCCTCGGCTATATCGTCCGGCGCGGCGCGCCCGCGCTGAACTGGGCCTTCTTCACCCAGCAGCCCGCCCCGCTCGGCGAGACCGGCGGCGGCGTGGCGCCCGCCATTCTCGGCTCACTGACTATGGTCGGCGTTGGCGCGGCGATCGGCGTGCCGGTTGGCACGGGCGCGGGCATCTACCTGGCCGAATTCGGGCGCGGGCGTTTCGCGGCCACCGTCCGCTTCATCGCCGACCTGCTGACCGGTCTACCGTCCATCGCAGTCGGCGCGTTCGTGTCGGCAATCCTAGTGCGGCGCGTCATCCACAGCTACAACGCCATCGCCGGTGGCGTCGCGCTGGCGATCATCATGATCCCGATCATCACGCGCACGGTCGAGGAAATCCTGCGGCTGGTGCCGGCCAATTTGCGCGAAGCGTCGCTGGCGCTCGGCACGCCGGTGTGGCGAACGATCATGCGTATCGTATTGCCGGCCGCGCGCGGCGGCATCATTACCGGCGTCGTGCTCGCGCTGGCCCGCGCGGCTGGCGAGACCGCGCCGCTCCTCCTCACCGCGCTCGGCAACCAGTTCTTCAGCCTGCGCCTGGGCGAGCCGATGGCCGCGCTGCCCTTGCAGATTTACACCTACGCCAAAGCGCCCTACGAAGACGCGCACGTCAAAGCCTGGGGCAGTTCCCTGGTGCTGATTATCGTGATCGGCGCGTTCAGCCTCCTCACGCGCCTGGCGACGCGCCAGCGACGCTTCAGATGAGAGGCCCGGCGACTGAAGTCGCGCCTGAAGGCGCTGCGGCGCCACGAAGTCCGGCCTGCGCCGGACTAGGACTAACATTGGCATTGTGGAGACAACCGCTAAACCGGGAGTAATCCTAGCCCGCGAAGGCGGGCTTCGTGGCCGCTGCCTTCAGCTGCGGTTTCAACCGCCTGGCCTCGAACCACCTGGCTAAACCGCCAGATAGAAAGGAACTCCGATGGTACAAGCACCCGAACGCGCACACCCAACCAGCGCGATACCAGCCTCATCGCCAGCCAGTGCAGGGTCCGGTGGCGCCGCAGGCTATAGCCTCGTAGCCGAGCGAGTCAGCGCCTACTACGGCGACAGCCTGGCGCTCAAGGACATCTCCCTAACCTTCCCAGCGAACGACGTCACCGCGCTGATCGGGCCGTCCGGCTGCGGCAAGTCAACCTTCCTGCGCTGCCTCAACCGGATGCACGAACTCACCTCCGGCCGGCCGCGCGTCACCGGCCGCGTCTTGCTCGACGGGCAAGACATCTACGGCGGGGGCGTAGACGCCGTGCGGGTGCGGCGCATCATCGGCATGGTCTTCCAGAAACCGAATCCCTTCCCGATGATGTCTATCTACGATAATGTGATCGCCGGCATCCGGCTCAACGGCGGGGCGCGCAAGTCCGAGCTGGACGGCATCGTAGAGCGCAGCCTGCGCGGCGCCGCGCTCTGGGACGAGGTCAAGGACAAGCTGAAGGCGTCCGGCGCGTCGCTTTCGGGCGGCCAGCAGCAGCGCCTCTGCATCGCGCGCACGATCGCGATCGAACCCGAAGTCATCCTGATGGACGAACCATGCTCCGCGCTTGACCCGATCGCGACCTACAAAATCGAGGAACTGATCGGCGAACTCAAGCAGCGCTTCACGACCGCCATCGTCACCCACAACATGCAGCAAGCCTCGCGCGTGGCCGACTGGACTGCGTTCATGCTGGCCGGCGAACAACGCTACGGCGAGCTGATCGAGTACGGCCGCACCGAGCAGATCTTCACCACCCCGCAGGACAAGCGCACCGAGGATTACATTACGGGCCGGTTTGGGTAAACGAAGCGACGAGTGACGATGCGAACGACCTTTCAGCAGCAACTGGCGACATTGCGTGGCGATGTGCTGACGCTCGGCGTGGCGGCAGTCGAAGCGGTCGAGCGCGCGGTCGGTGCATTGCAAGAGGACGATCGGGAAGCGGCGCAGGCGCTTGTCGCGGGCGACCAGGCGCTTGACGAGCGCCACGCCGCGATTCAACAGCTGGCAATGACCTGCCTGGCGACACAGCAGCCGACCGCGCGCGACCTGCGCGCCGTGACCGCCGCGCTGGCGATCGGCGGCGAACTGGAACGGATCGGCGACTACGCCAGCGGCATCGCGACGCTGCAATTGCGCGCGGTCAGCGAACCGGCGCTGCCGCCGTCACGGAACCTTTACCTGATGGCGCGGCTGGCGGTCGCGATGCTGCGCCGCAGCCTCGACGCCTATGCCCGCGCGGCCGGCCACCTGGCGCGGCAAATCTGGGACGAGGATACCGCCGTTGACACCTACCAGCGCACGCTCTACCAGGAGCTGCTCATTTCGATGCTGGAGAACCCCAGCACGCTGACCCGCGCGACCCACCTGCTCTGGATCGTCCACGACCTGGAGCGCGTCGCCGACCGCGCAACCAACATCTGCGAGCAGACGATCTTTATGACTGACGGCCACTGGCCCGACCTGCG
>DASUBC010000366.1:0-2464 GCA_035763465.1 Thermomicrobiales bacterium | reverse complement strand
GCACATGGCCGCAGTCACGGTGGAGGCGCGCCAGCGCCAGAGCCGCTACACGGTTGACGAGGTGTTGCGCTTCCTGCGCGGCGAAACTTTGCAGCATGAAGTCACCGCCGCCCGCTGGCCGACGATGGCCTGACGAGTGCGGGAGACGTGAATGCGTGAGCGCGTGAGGAAAGCCGCGCTCGCGGGTCGAACCGGCAACCTGTAACGTGCAACCTGCAACATGGAGGAACGCATGGCCCAGATTACGCGGTGGGGGATTCTCGGCACGGGGCGGATCGCGGGGCTGTTCGCGACGGGGCTGACATCGGCGCCGGGCGCGGCGCTGGTCGCGGTGGGGTCGCGGACGCAGGAGGCGGCCGATGCGTTCGGCGACCGCTTCACCATTCCGCGCCGCCACGCCAGTTACGAGGCGCTGGCCGCCGACCCAGATGTTGACGTCATTTACGTCTCCACGCCACACACGCGGCACGCCGACAATACGCTGCTCTGCCTGAACGCAGGCAAGGCGGTACTCTGCGAAAAGCCCTTCGCGCTCAACGCGCGCCAGGCGGAGGAGATGGTCGCGCTGGCCCGCGCCAAAAAACTCTTCCTGATGGAGGCGATGTGGAGCCGCTATTACCCCGCGATGGTCGAAGCGCGCCGGCTCTTGAAAGAGGGCGCGATCGGTGAGCCGCGAATGCTGGCCGCCGACCTCGGCTTCCGTTCGACTGTTGGAAAGGAGCATCGGCTGCGGAATCCGGCGCTCGGCGGCGGCGCACTGCTCGATGTTGGCGTCTACCCGGTGTCGCTCGCCTCGATGATCTTTGGCGAGCCGAAGACGGTTACGAGCCAGGCCAAACTCGGAGAGACCGGCGTGGACGAGCAGGCGGGAATCGTGCTTGGCTACGACGACGGCCAGTTCGCCGTGCTCTATACGAGCATTCAGGTCTCGACGCTCCACGAAGCGACCGTGATGGGCACTGAGGGCACAATGCGGATCGGCCTGGACTGGCACAAGCCGACGCAACTGACCCTGCTGCGCGCCGGCCAGGCGCCAGACATTATCGCCCTGCCCTTCGAGGGCAATGGCTACAACTACGAAGCCACCGAAGTGATGACCTGCCTGCATGACGGCAAGAGCGAGAGCGCGGCCATGCCGCTGGACGAGTCGCTGGGCATCATGCGGACGCTCGATACGCTGCGCGGCCAGTGGGGCTTGCGCTATCCAGACGAATAGAGCGGGATAGGCTGGGTTGCAAGTTACAGGTTGACACATTGCAGGTTTCTCGGACAGGCGCCTGCGCTTGTCGGCAAGAACCTGCAATCTGCAACCCGACCGCAGGGAGGAACAATGAAGTACGGTCACGTCACAGGCATTGACAAGCCAGTATCCCGGCTGGTGCAGGGCACAGTGATGCTCTTCGAGAACGAACCGGCGAAGAGTTTTCAATTGCTGGACGAGGTCTACAGCCACGGCTGCCGGGCCTTTGATACGGCCCATTCTTACGGCGGCGGTGAGAAGGAACGCGTGCTGGGCGCCTGGCTGCGCGAGCGCGGCGTGCGCGATGAGATCGTCATTCTGGGCAAGGGCGCGCACCCGGAGGCCGGCCGCGACCGGCGGGTGACGCCGGAGGACATCGCCGCCGACCTCGCTGAGTCGCTCCAGCGGCTCGGCGTGGACTACATTGACCTCTACGTCCTCCACCGCGACGACCCCGAACTGCCGGTTGGTCCGATCGTCGAGGCGCTGAACGAGCACCACCGTGCCGGCAAGATCAAGGCGTTCGGCGGCTCGAACTGGAGTTACGAGCGTGTCCGCGCGGCGAACGACTATGCCGCCGCGCACGGCCTCGTCCCGTTCGCGGTCAGCAGCCCGAACTACAGCCTGGCCACGCAGTTCGAGGCGCCGTGGACCGGCTGCCTGAGCATCAGCGGCACGCAGGGCGACGAAGCGCGGGCCTGGTACGCCGCGCAGCAGCTGCCGCTCTTCACCTGGTCGAGCCTGGCCGGCGGCTTCTTCTCCGGCCGCTTCCGCCGCGACAATCTTGACAGTTTCACCAGCGGCCTCGACAAGACCTGCATCAAAGCCTATTGCTACGAAGACAACTTCCGGCGCTACGATCGCGCGAAAGAACTGGCCGATAAGCGCGGGCTGACCGTGCCGCAGGTTGCCCTGGCCTATATCCTCAACGACCCCTGCACCGTTTTCCCACTCGTCGGCTGCAACACCGGCGCGGAGTTCGCCGAGAACGTCGTCGCGCTCGACGTGCAACTGACGCCCGAGGAGCGCGCATGGCTCGATTTAAGGGGATAGGGGATAGGGGATAGGGGCTCGCCTCAGCAAGATGCTGATCTCCCAGCACTGAGCATCTATCCCCTATCCCCTAACAAGCGGTCGAACGCATCGGCGGGGAGGTCGGCTAGCGAAGCGATGGTGAGGTCAGCGCCCAGCGTCGCGTGCTGGGGGCCGACACCAATCGCGCGC
>DASUBC010000365.1:0-3026 GCA_035763465.1 Thermomicrobiales bacterium | reverse complement strand
GCAGCACCTGGTAGAGACGCACCCAACAGTCGGCGACGCGCGCGGCCTCGGCCTGCTCTGTGCCATCGAACTGGTGCAGAACAAGGAGACCAAAGAGAAGTTCGACGGTCACGCGCCGTTCGTCAAGCGGCTGGCCGAACTCGTCATGGAGCGTGGCCTGCTGACACGCGTCCTGAATATCGTCCATGTCGCACCGGCGCTCGTCGTCACGCGCCAGGAGATTGACCGGATCATCGCCATCCTCGACGAGAGCCTGACTATTGCCGAGCGCGAAGCAGGGCTGGCGGGCTGAGACGGTAGTGAGTCGGCGGTAGGCATTTGTTTCTTCCCCCTCTCCCGCGATGCGGGAGAGGGGGTGCCGAGCGATAGCGAAGGCGGGGGTGAGGGCCAGTTCAGTCGGCGCGAATTGCTTCAAGCGCGGCGGCAGGCGCGGGCGCCGGGCGACCCAGCAGCTCACGCGCCAGTTCGGCCACGCGCGCGGCGGTAAGGCCGCACCACTCGCGCTGCTTCCCTTGCGAGCCGTGCGGGATCATCTCGTCCGGCACGCCCAGCTGGCGCACGGGGATCGCCAGCCCTTCGCGCGCGAAGAGTTCCAGCACGCCCGCGCCGAAGCCGCCCTTGATCACGTTCTCCTCGATCGTAATCACCTGGCCAGTGCGCCGCGCGGCGTCAAGGATCAGCGCCTCGTCCAGCGGCTTGACCGAACGCGCGTTGATCACGGTCGCCTCGATCCCTTCAGCGGCGAGCGTGCGCGCGGCGGCCTCGGCGATCGAAACAATCGTGCCCGCCGCGATCAGCGCGATGTCGCGCCCTTCGCGACGCACCTGGCCCTTGCCAATCGGCAGCGGCGCCGGCTCGGCGTCCATCGGCACGCCGACACCGTTGCCGCGCGGGAAACGCACGGCGATCGGTCCGCTCACATGCGCGATTGCGGTCGCCACCATGTGTTGTAATTCGTTTTCGTCGGCCGGAGCCAGAATCGTCATATTGGGGACGCAGCGCAAATAGGAGAGATCAAAGACGCCCTGATGGGTCTTGCCGTCGTCCCCGACGAGGCCCGCGCGGTCGAGTGCGAAGACCACCGGCAAATTCTGAATGCAGACGTCATGAATAATCTGGTCATACGCCCGCTGCAAGAAGGTCGAGTAAATCGCCGCGACCGGGCGCATCCCACCGCAGGCCAGACCCGCCGCGAAGGTTACGCCGTGCTCCTCGGCGATACCGACATCGAAGCAGCGCGTCGGATGCGCCTTCTGGAACTTGTCGAGGCTCGTGCCGGACGGCATCGCCGCTGTGATCGCGACGATCCGCCGGTCGCGGTTCGCCAGCGTGATCAACGTCTTAGCGAAGACGTCCTGGTATTTCGGGGCGGACGGGCCGCTGCCACTCGGCGGCGAGAGCGCGTGCCAGCTCTCCGCCTTGGGATCGGCCTTCGGGTCGAGTCCCTTGCCCTTCTGCGTGACGACATGAACGAAGACCGGCTTATGCGTCTCGGCCAGCATCCGGCGCGCCTGTGCGAACGTCTCCAGCAGCGTCGGGATGTCGTGGCCGTCAACCGGGCCCAGATAGGTGAAGCCCAGTTCTTCCCAGATCATCGAGTGGACGACGAACTCTTTGAAGCCGTCCTTGAAGCGCCGGCCAATCTCGACCAGCGCGTCGCCCGCCGGCAGCCGCTCCAGCACGTCTTCCGTCAGCGTCTTGAGCTGGTTGTACTGAGCGTTAGTGCGGATACGGTTCAGGTAGCGCGTGATGCCGCCGACATTCGGCGCGATGGACATCTCGTTGTCATTCAGCACGACGATCAGCGGCGCGGTCATCTGGCCCGCGTTGTTCAGCGCCTCATACGACATGCCGCCGGTCAGCGCGCCATCGCCGATCAGCGCCACAACCGGCGAGCGGTCGCCGCGCAGCTCATTCGCGGCGGCCATGCCGAGCGCCGCCGAGATCGAGGTCGAGGCGTGCCCCGCGCCGAAGACATCGTGTTCGCTCTCGTCGCGGGCGAGAAAGGGCGCCAGCCCGCCGGCCTGCCGGATCGTCTCGAAGCGGTCGCGCCGGCCGGTCAGCAGCTTGTGCGGATACCCCTGGTGACCGACGTCGAAGACGATCTTTTCGCGCGGCGAATCGAATGTGCGGTGCAGCGCGATGATCAGTTCGATCGCGCCAAGACCGGCGCCCAGGTGGCCGCCGGTCTTGTTGACCACGCGCCACATCTCGGCGCGTATCTCTTCCGCCAGAATATCGAGTTGTTCAAGTGAGAGATCGCGCAGATCGGCAGGGCAATCGATCGTTTCGAGAATCATCAACTCTTCCTCAGTTGCGCCATGCACGCTGCACGAGAAGAGCCACCTGGCAGGCAGCCACGCGATGGTTGCAGCATCTGTCATGCTAGCAGACAGGACGGGATACCGTCAAATCGTCATCATCCATGCGCCAAAGATGTGTGATTGTTGCAAGTTGGCAGGTTGCAAGTTTCTCCGGCGAGCGCGGGCATTGGTCAGCAAAAATCTGTAACCTGCCAACCTGCAACTTGCAACCTGTAAATCGTGCCGCATATACTGAGCGCGGCCGAAACCCTCGTTGCAACGGTGCGAATGCTGCCAGCGGTGGTCGCACAGGGAAGGCGTGTGCCGCAGCACCCCGCCCCATGCGTCTACATCAGGCATCCGGCGTTGAGCCAGAGATTGGTGCGAGCCGCGTCTTATCGCGTGTGTCGCCAATCTTGGACGCAGGGTCGTGCGCGGCTGGCAGACTAGGAGGACGGTGTGCGCGATGGGTAGAGGTATGATCGTGGCGGTGTCGCAGAAAAAGGAGGCAGCATGAATCCGCGAGCCTTTATCCAGACGATGATCGCCCTGGCATCCGCGTCGCTCGGTCTGGTTGCCGCGCTCGCCTGGAACGAAGCGATTCGCACAACCCTCGAACAGTACCTCGGCAAAGACAGTGGCATCGTCGGCCTCTATATCTACGCGATTCTGGCGACGATTATCGCGGTCGTGGTGCTCGTGCTGCTGGGCCGGGCGGCGGCC
>DASUBC010000364.1:0-2464 GCA_035763465.1 Thermomicrobiales bacterium | reverse complement strand
TGCGCGCGGCTGCTACGCGTCGGCGGGGGCGTTCGTGCCGTTCGAGGCCGAGTTCGAGGATGGCTTTGATACAGTCGAATGGGCCGCGCGCCTGCCCTGGTGCAACGGTCAGGTCGGCATGTGGGGCGCGTCGTACTTCGGAATGACGCAGTGGCAGGCGGCGGTGATGCAGCCACCCGCGCTCCGCAGTATTGTGCCGAGCATCACCTGGGGGAATTACCTCAATGGCATACAGTGGCGCGGTGGGGCGCGCGAACTTGGTCTGACTGTCTCGTGGACGCAGACGGCGGTCGCGCCAGCGCAGCTGCTGCGCCAGTACGCGGGCGACCACGCGCGCATCGGCCGGGAGTTACCTCAGCTGGTCGGAATCATTGACCGGCTGCCGGAGGTCTACGAGACGCTGCCGCTCGACGCGCTGCCCGACCCGTCGGGTGTCGCGCACTACATGTTCGCCTCCATGGGCCGCTCACTGACCGACGAAGCGTATTGGGCGCGGATGAATCTCGATGGGCGCTACGACCAAATTCAGACGCCGACGCTGCATATCGGCGGCTGGTATGACTGTTTCCTCGGCGAGACACTGCGGCAGTACCAGGCGATGCGCGCGGTTGCGGAACCTGGAGCCATCGGCCCACGCCTGGTGATTGGCCCGTGGACGCACGGCCGCTTCGACGCGCAGGTTGGCGACCTGAACTTCGGCCTGGCGAGCTCAGGCATCATGCTCAACTACCGGGGCGACCTGACCGAGTGGCACCTGCGCTGGTACGACGCGACGTTGAGGGGCAAGCCGGAGGCGCTCGCCGGCCAGTCACCGGTCGAGGTCTTCGTGCAGGGCGAGAACCGCTGGCGCGGCTACGGCGCCTGGCCGCCGCCCGGCGCACATGACGAGGTCTGGTATTGTCACAGCAGTGGCGAGGCCGCTACGCGCGCGGGTGATGGCCGCTTGTCGCGCGAGCAGCCAGGCGACGAGCCGCACGACGCATACCTGGCCGACCCGCGCGACCCCGTGCCAACGCGCGGCGGCAATATCCTGATGTCGGCGCAGTATCGGTCCGGCCCGCTCGACCAGGGGCCGAACGAGGACCGGCCCGATGTGCTCTGCTATACCAGCGACGCGCTGTCCGCCGCTTATACCGTGCTTGGCCCGGTCAGCGTAACGCTCTTCGCCGCGTCGTCCGCGCCGGACACCGATTGGGTCGCGCGGCTGGTGGATGTCTATCCCGACGGCCGGGCAATGCTCGTCGCGGATGGCATCGTGCGCGGGAGCAGGCGCGAGAGTTATCCCGCGCCGGGCGTCATCCGGCCCGTGCCGCCGTGCCCGGTTGAGCCGGGGCGCGTCTACGAATACGCCATTGATCTCTGGGCGGCGGGGCTGACGTTCCTGGCTGGTCATCGCCTGCGGGTCGAGATCGCCAGCAGTTGCTTCCCGCGCTGGGACCGCAACTTGCAGACCGGGCAGGACGGCATGACGTCCGCCGAAACGGCGGTCGCGCGGCAGCAGGTTTTTCATGACGCCGCCCGGCCGAGCCGGATCACGCTCAGTGTCGTGGCGGATTAGCGCGGCTGTGGAACACGCCGACCATGTCAACCTGCTCCGTGCTGGCATTCCCGCGCCGGGCGGCGTTTGGGCCGATTTCGGTTCGGGCGCCGGCGCGTTCACGCTCGCGCTCGCGGACCTGCTCGGACCAGGCGCGCGAATCTGGTCCGTTGACCGCGACGCCGGGGCGCTGCGCCAGCAGGAGCGCGCCATGCGCGCCCGCTTTCCCGCGACCGCCGTGCAGTATCTGGTCGCCGATTTCACCCAGCCGCTCGAACTGCCCACACTGGATGGCGCGGTCTGCGCGAACGCGCTGCACTTCGTGCGCGACAAGGACACGCCGCTCCATCTGCTGTATAGGTATCTCCGGCCGGGCGGCCAGTTGATCGTCGTCGAATACAACACCGATCGCGGCAATCACTGGGTGCCGTACCCCTTCTCGTTCGTCGGCTGGACCGACCTGGCGCGGCGGAATGGCTTCATGGCGACAAGGCTGCTGGCGCGCCGCTCCAGCCGCTTCCTCGGGGAAATCTATGCGGCGGCCAGCCAGCGGCCAGTCGATGTGGAGCAGAATGCATGAAACTGATCTTCGCGACCGACCTACACGGCGATACCGCCGCCTACGCGGCGCTGGCCGACCTCGCTCGGGCGGAGCAGGCGACGGCCGTGCTGCTCGGCGGTGACCTCTGTGAGTACAGCCGCACGGCCGCGCCGCAACTCACTTTTGCTGCCGGGCCGCTGCGCGAGTTTCTTGATGGGCTGCGTGCGGCGCGGATCGGAGTGGTTGCGATCTGGGGCAATGACGACCGCGCGGCGCTGGCCGGTCAATTACAGGACTTCGCGCGGGAGGGGCTGCTCACGCTGGCCGGCACGACGCCGCAGTGGATCAGCGCGCTGGATGACCCGCGCGAGCGCGTGGCGGTGATC
>DASUBC010000363.1:0-2911 GCA_035763465.1 Thermomicrobiales bacterium | reverse complement strand
GATCCTTCGTGATCGTGCTCATCGTGTAGCACTGGCTGATCACATCGAACGACTGGAGATAAGCGCTATCGAGATAGACGTCCAGCGTCTCGCTGATTTCCACTTCGCAGCCCTGATCGCGCAGGTAGCCGGCGAAGAGCGCGCCGCACTGTCGCGGCTCGTGCCCCTCCCAACCGCCCAGCACAAAGAGCGCCGTCTTCGGTGCCGTAGCCAAGTCAACCCTCCTGGGATACGATTTCAACGCAGAGGACGCGGAGTGCGCAGAGACTGTAGAGATTATTTGAGATTCTTGGCACGAGCGCAGTTGATAGGAAGCCGACCATGTAGTGTCATCACCGCGCTTCTCTCTCGTTTCCTCTCTGCGCCCTCTGCGCTCTCCGCGTCCTCTGCGTTGAAAATCCCCGTTCTACTCCTCCGGCGTGGCCCACGCGCCACTCGCAGCGCTGCGCTCGACGGCGTCGAGGACGGCCTGGCAGCGATAGCCGTCCGCGAAGTCGGGCGCGGGACTTTGCCCGGTCCGCACACCGTCAAGGAAGTCTTTGAAACCGTGCGTGAATGTATGCTCCCAGCCGATGATATGCCCGCCCGGCCACCAGGCGCCCGCGAAGGGCTGCGAGGCATCGGTGACGAGAATGGTGCGGAAGCCGGCCGCGTCGGCCGGATCATCCGCGCTGTAGACCTGTAACTCGTTGAGCCGTTCGAGGTTGAAGACGATGCTGCCGCGCGAGCCATTGATCTCGAACGAGTTGAAGTTCTTGCGGCCGGTCGCGAAGCGCGTCGCCTCGAAGGTGCCGATGGCGCCATTCGCGAAGCGCGCCAGGAAGATCACCGCGTCATCCACCGTCACCTGTCCGGTCTCGCTGCTGGCGGCGGCGTCCAGACCGTGCGCCGCACTGGCGGCCTCCAGCGGCCGTTCCTTGATGAACGTCTCGGTCGCGCCGGACACGGACGCGATCGGCCCGACGAGGTAATGCGACAGGTCCACGATGTGCGCGCCGAGGTCGCCGAGTGCGCCCGAACCGGCCAGTTCCTTCCGCAGCCGCCAGACGAGCGGGAACTGCGGGTCTACAATCCAGTCTTGCAGGTAGACCGCGCGCCAGTGGCGGACCGTGCCGATGCGCCCTTCGGCGATCAGCCGCTTCGCCAGCTGCACCGCCGGCACGCGCCGGTAGTTGAAGTTGACCATGTTGACGACGCCGGCCTGCGCGGCAGCGTCGCGCATCTCGCGCGCTTCAGCCAGCGTGTTCGCCAGCGGCTTCTCGCAAATGACATGCTTGCCCGCCTGAATCGCTGCCAGCGCCAGATCGTGATGCGTATTACCTGGCGTGCAGACATCCACGATGCCGATATCGTCGCGCGCGATGAGCTGCCGGGCGTCGGTCTCGTAGCCCTCCCAGCCCAGCGTGATGGCGGCATCGCGTGTCGCGGCCTCGTCACGCCCGCAGATCGCGCGCAGCCGGGGTTGCGGGTCCACGTCGAAGAAGTGGCCAACTTGCCGCCAGCCGTTCGAGTGCGCCCGGCCCATGAACTTATAGCCAATCATGCCAATGCCGATTTCAGCCATCGTCCCTCCTCGTCGTTGGCAGCGGGCAGCGCCCACACCGGGCACTGGATGCCTTGGCGCTAGCGGCTGCCTTCTTCCGCCAGTTCGTCTCGCAACCCCGACGACTGCCGGCCACCGGTGAGGTTATGCCGGCCAACCGTATCTCGCAAGCCCAGGTCTTTGAGCAGTGGATTCTCCGCCGTGAAATCGTCCTCTGGCGCATAACCGAGGAGTGCGCGCGCATCGCTGATGTCCAGTCGCTTGAAGGCATTGTCGCTAAGGCCGTGAAAAATCGCGAATTGCAGCTGCTCATCGTCAATGCAGCGCGTGATGAGCTGCGTGAGGTCGCGCCGGGACACGAACGCATCGAGCACAGCCAGCCGCTCGGGATTGCGCGCGGCCTCGATGGACTGGAAGCCGCCAATACGAATGGCGATCGCCGACAATCCCTCCTGCTCGGCCATATAGCGCGCCAGCGCCTCGCCGAAGGCTTTCGAGACCCCGTAGAGATCGCCGGGATTTACCGGGTCATCGGTCTTGACCTGCCTGTCGCGCGCGTAGCCGGAGACCGCATGGATGGACGAGGCGTGAATGACGCGTCGGCAGCCGGCGGCTTTGGCGGCCACAAAGATGTGATAGGTGCCGATAATGTTCGTCGCCAGTAGCGGTTCCCAGGTTGCCGACGGATTCGGGTTGCCGGCCAGGTGCAGGACGGTGTCAATCCCCGCGCAAATTTCCTTCAAGCGCGGCAAATCCGCGAGGTCGGCGGTGACGACCTCGCCATACGCCGCGATAGGGGCGGCGTCCTCGCCAGGCCGCACCATCAGTCGCAACTGGTATCGCTCGTGCGCGTGCGCCGCAAAAAACGAGCCGATGCGCCCGGCCGCGCCGGTGACCAGCACGCGGCGTTTCGCCGCGCCGCCCGATGTGCCGGCGTCGCCTCTGGCCACCAGCGTAAACGAACCAGCCATCGCGATACGTACCTCCCACGATCCTCCTGCACACGGCGCGCAAACGACACGCGCTGTGGCGGCGTTATCCTACCACGTCCCACTTGCCAGAGGTCGCGAAGACAGTCGTCGGTCGGCAGTCGTCGGTCGGCAGTGGGTTCTCGTCAGCACGGTGCCGCTGAGGTGGCCCGGATTGAAATCCGAGGCTACATGGCACACTGCGGTGTGCCACGAAGTCCGCCTACGCGGACTAGGTTTGCTACCACGCCGGGGCCGGTCGTTCACCACTCGCATAGACCAGCCTCAGTCCCGCAGGGACTTCGTGGCCGTAGGCCATTCAGCGCCGAATTCATTCGGCGTCGGCCCACTACGGCACCGCGCCAGCAGGCAAGCACCGTGCTGAGGAGAACACTGCCCG
>DASUBC010000362.1:0-3055 GCA_035763465.1 Thermomicrobiales bacterium | reverse complement strand
ACCTGCGCGCGTTCGTCGTCGCGAATCAAGCTGTCAAGGAGCGGATTGGCGCCGTCCAGCGCGGCCGGCGTCACCGACCAGGCGACCGTCGGCTGCCGGCGCTGGCGACGGAGATTCTGGCGCGCTTCGTTCGCCAGGATGCCGAAGAACCAGGGCCGGAAGGCGCGCTCCGTATCGAACCGGGCCAGGTGGCGAAAGACTTGCAGAAAGGCATTCTGCGCGACATCCTCCGCCGCCTGCCGATTGCCGGTCAGCAAAAACGCGCTCCGGAGCGCGGCGTCCTGGTAAGCGCGCACCAGCCGCTCGTACGCACTGAGGTCGCCACGCTGGCAGGCCAGCACCAGATCGCGCTCCTCGTCCGCTCGCACCGCCCCGCTCCTCCCGCCGCCATCCTCCGTTGCTACCCTTAATATGCCGGACAGGCAGGTTTGGTTCGCGACCACTGGCAACCCTCACCCCCAGCCCCCTCTCCCGTGGCCACGGGAGAGGGGGTGGCGAGCGTCAGCGAGCCGGGGGTGAGGACCGTGACCGCCCGGTCACGTTGACGGCAAAGATGGCGACAGTTGCGACGCCCAGGAGACCGCTCAGTGCGGCCAGCGTGGTCGCAAGCGTGCCTGGCAGGGCGGACGTGAAGACCACTGGCACGACCCGGCAGAGCGCCGCCGCGTTGCCGACAACGGCGGTGGCCCAGAGGAGCGCCCGGCTTCGCAAGGGCCGGCGGGTGAATCCAGGCAGCAGATGCGCGCCCACGCCCACGATGAGCACCGTCACGAAACCCGCGCCGAGGGCGTGACGCTCGGCGTCGGGCGTGGTTATGAGACCGGGGAGACCGAGCGCGCCCAGGCCGTTGCCGGCCAGCAGCAGGGCCGCGACCGCCAGCCAGCCATACGCGGTGAGCGCGTGCCATTGCTGCGGGTCGGTGAAAACGCGTACCGGCTGGCGGGGCAGTGGCAGCCGGCGGGCGAAGATGCCCATGCCGATGATGAACGCGACCAGCGCGGCGGCGAGCAAGACATCGCCGCCGCCGGCAATGGCCGGCCAGCCGCCCAGGCTGCCGGCGACATCGAGGGCTTCGCCAGCCAGCAAAGCGCCGAGACCAGCGCGGAGCAGGCCGTTCCGTGGCAATGGTGTGCGGAAGTAGAGTGGGAAGATGCGCGCCGACATGGCGACGGAGATGGGAATCAGGAAGAGGCGGAAGGCGAGCTCCACTGTCAGCGTGTCATACGCGCCGTCCACTAGCGCCAGGCCGCGCGTGGCCGTCACGAGCGCGCCCGCGACGTTCACCGCGAGGGCGAGCCAGAAGCCGCTGAACGCGATCAGCAGGAACGGCAGCACCGCGCGCAGCCCGGCGCGGTCGCGGATTGATGGTCCCCGGCGCAGCGTCCATGCGAGCAGCCCGAGCGCCAGGCTGCCGCCGCCGAGTTCGAGCAGCGCCGCGCCCACCAGCAGCGGCCAGCCCGCGAATACGGGCAGCGCCCGCGCGGCCAGCAGCGGCTGCCCCAGCGCGCGGACGACCAGTGCGGCGACGAAGAGCCAGCAGATTGCCGGAGCGAGGCGCGGCTGGGCCAGGGGTGCGCCGCGCAGCCGGGGCAGGAAGTGCAGTCCCACGCCCAGCACCATCAGCCCGGCCCAGCCGAACAACTGCACATGCCCATGCGCCTGGGCCGCCGCCGGCCACCAGGGGCCGCTCGCCAGCCCCAGCCGTGTGCTGATGAATAACGCGCCGCCCAGCCCGAATCCCGCGCTGATGGCGAGGCCGACCGCCGCAACGACGAATGGCGGCCAAACATCGGGAGTATTTCGTCGCGCCGGCACTCGTGTCTCCTTCGTGGTCGAACTCACACACTCCCTCTCGTACGCTGGTATGGCTGTGCTACGCTAGTGGTTCAGCGCGCCGTGGCCGGTTGTGCGATGGCCCAGCCGTTCCTATGGTTCCTGATTTTGCCGCTGCTCGCAAGCGTGTGTGGCGGAGTAACTATGCGGAGGCGGAGCCTGGCGGGCGGTGGCCTCGGAGTGCGGATAGTTGGTGGCCGGGAGGAGGTGGCACGGGATTTCAATCCCACGCCCTGCCCGCCAGGCCCACTGACGACTGACGACTCGTTCGCGGAGGATTGATGATGGCGAACCGGCCAAACCTGGTCTTTGTCTTTCCCGATGAGTTTCGCCTGCATGCGCTCGGCTGCCTGGGGCAAGACCCTACGCTGACACCCAACCTCGACCGTTTCGCGGCGGAGGGCCTGCTGCTGACGCACTGTGTGAGCAACTACCCGGTATGCAGTCCCTATCGCGCCATGCTGCTCACCGGCAAATACCCGCACGCGAACGGCGTCCTAGGCAATTGCAACTCCGAGACGGCGCAATATGGCGCCTTTCTCAGCGAGACAGAGGTCTGCCTATCCGATGTGTTGCACGCGGCAGGCTACAGCTGCGGCTACATCGGCAAGTGGCATCTCGATCCGCCATCGGAGCAGGTCGAGTTTACCGAAGGCCCGCGCAAGAACGGCGTCGTCTGGGATTCGTATACCCCACCCGGTCCGCGCCGGCACGGCTTCGACTTCTGGTACAGCTACGGCTGCTGCGACTGGCACTTCCAGCCGCACTACTGGACCGGCGATGCGCCAATCGAGGCGCGCATTGACGTGCGGGCGTGGTCAGCCCGGCATGAAACCGACGTCGCCATTGCCTATCTCCGTAACGAGGGCGGCGCGTACCGCGACCCCGACCAGCCCTTCGCGCTGATTGTCTCGCATAACCCGCCGCACATGCCGTTCGACCAGGTGCCGGCCGAGTACGTCGCACGCTACGGCGACCGCACGAGCGCCGACCTGTTGAACCGGCCGAACGTAGACTATGACGGCGCCGGCGGCGAGGTCGCGCGCAAGCACGGCAAGAACTACTTCGCGGCCGTGACTGGCGTAGACGAGCAGTTCGGGCGCCTCCTGCGAGCCATTGAGGACGAAGGACTCAGGGAGAACACCATCGTCGTCTTCACGTCCGATCATGGCGAGATGATGGGCAGTCACGGCTTGTACGGCAAGAACGTCTGGTACGACGA
>DASUBC010000361.1:0-3436 GCA_035763465.1 Thermomicrobiales bacterium | reverse complement strand
GAGCATAGCATCGCCTGGTTTCTGGAACTCGGCTTCAAGTCCGTAAAAGTCTTTCTGCGCGAGGGACCGGAGGCGGGCATCGCGGGTATTCGGCGCAGCGAGGAACTGGTCGCGCGCACCCGCGAGCAGGTCGGCGACGATGTCGAGTTGATGGTAGACGCCTGGATCTCGCTCAACGTCGAATACACCGTGCGGCTGGCGGAGGCGTTGCGCCCCTACCGCGTCAAGTGGCTGGAAGATTACCTGCCGCCGGACGATATGGACAGCTACTTCAAGGTGCGCCAGCGGCTCCCCAATGCAATCCTGGCGACCGGCGAGCACTGGTACACCATCCATCCCTTCGCCCTGGCGGCCAGCCACGGCCTGGTGGACATTGTACAGCCCGATATTGCCTGGGTCGGCGGCATGACCGCCGCCGTCCGCATCTGCCACCTCGCGGAGGCGCACGGCCTGACGGTAATCGGCCACGCGGGGATGAACTATCCGTATGGACAGCACCTGGCCTACGCGATGCCCGCCATCCCGATGGGCGAGCGGTCCGAGGGCGTGGCGCCGCCCGGCGTGCCGCTGGAAGAGATGGTCGTGCTGCCCGGCACCGTGCCAATCAAGGATGGCTACGTCAAGCCCACCGACGCGCCCGGCTTCGGCATCGAGGTCACACACGACTGGCTGGAGCGCGTCGCGGTGTGATCCTTACATCTCGGTAACAACGGGCAGGATCATCGGGCGCTGGCGCGTGTTGCGGTAGATGTAGCCGCCCAGCACCTGCGCGGTGCGCTCGACGATCCGGCCATACTCGGCGGGGCCGCGACTGGCGCCCCGGCGCAGCGCGCGGCGCACTTCGGACGACGCCTCCGCGAGCAGGTCGTCGTCCGCGCCCACGAAGCCACGCGCGACGATCTCGGGACCACTGAGCAGGCGGCCGGTGTCGCGCTCGATGACGAGCGAGACGAAGAGCACGCCGTCTTCTGACAGGTGCTGGCGGTCGCGCAGCACAACGTCGCTGACGCGCCCAATGGAGAGGCCATCAATCAGCACCGAGCCGGACGGCACTTCGCCGAGCTTGCGCGCGGCGGTCCCATTCGGCTCGAATTGCCAGATGTCGCCGATGGCCGGAATCGGCACGCGCTCGGCCGGCAGCCCCCATTCGACGGCCATCTTCTGGTACAGCAGCAGGTGGCGATACTCGCCGTGCACCGGCACGGCGTATTTCGGCCGGATGAGGTCGAGCATCTGCCGTAGTTCGTCGTGCGCGCCGTGACCGGAGACGTGAATCGTCGGCACGAGCGTGTTGTAGATCACGTTCGCGCCGCCCCGGAAGAGATTGTCAATCGTCCGCGAGACCGTCTCCTCGTTGCCAGGGATAGGCGAGGCGGCCAGGATGACGGTGTCGCCGGGCAGCAGGCGGATCGAGCGATGCTCGCCCGCCGCGATGCGACTGAGCGCCGAACTCGGCTCGCCCTGGCTGCCGGTCGTGATCAGCAGCACCTTCTTCGGCGGCAGTTTCTGCGCTTCCTCCACCGAGACCAGCGTGCCGGGCGGCACTTTGAGGTAGCCCAGTTCGATCGCTACGCCGGTGTTGTTGTCCATGCTGCGCCCGACGACCGCGACCTTGCGGCCGTGCGCGTGCGCGGTGGTAATGGCGTGTTGCAGGCGCGTGATGTTCGAGGCGAAGGTCGTGATGATCACCCGGCCGGGCGCTTCGGTAACGATCTTCTGCACCGTTTCGCGCACGACCTGTTCCGACGGCGTGCGGCCCGGCACCTCGATGCGCGTCGTGTCGGAGAGCAGCACCAGCACGCCTTCGTCGCCGAGCTGGCGGAGGCGCTGTTCGTCCGTGCGCGGCCCGGAGATCGGCGTGGGGTCGAACTTAAAGTCGCCGGTCGCGACTAGTTTGCCGTCCGGCGTGTGCAGCACCACTGCCATGCTGCCAGGAATGCTGTGGCTGACCGGCACGAATTCGGCGTCCACCTGCTGCGCCAGCGGGTAGCGTTTGTGCGGCTCAATGCGGCAGAAGTCGGCGAGTTGCAGCACATGATGCTCGCGCAGTTTCGCCTCGACAAAGCCAAGCGCGAGGTCGGAGCCGTAGATCGGCACCGTCTCGTTGCCCGCCGCGAGTTGCGGCAGCAGATAGGGCAGCGCGCCGATATGGTCCTCGTGGCCGTGCGTGATCAGGATGCCGCGCAACTGGTCGCGATGTTGCTTCAGATAGGTGTAATCGGGAATGACCAGATCAACGCCGCGCTGTTCCTCTTCGGGGAACTTCACGCCCGCGTCAATCAGGATCAGGTTGTGGCCGTACTCGATCAGCGTCGAGTTCTTGCCGATTTCGCCCACTCCACCGAGCGGGATGACGCGTAAGCGCCGTCGTTTTGCCACGGATGTCCTTTCTATGATGAGTGGCGGTAGACGATAGACGGTAGACGATAGGCGCTCATTCCTGGCACGGTGCTGTTCTACGGACGCTGCCTTGACGTGAGGAACTACCGCCTACCGCCTACCAACTCACTACCGCGCGGCATCGTGCAAGCCTCATGCCAGCAGCCAGCGCGGCGATCTTCAATACTATCGGTGCTTCTGCATGGCGATCGCGCCGCCCGCTGCGTCGCGTGGATAGGCCGCGAAGACCTGCTCGAAGACCGTCTTGTTGACGAAGCGCAGACGGCGAAAGACCAGCGCCTCGGCCGGGTGCGCGGCGACCAGGCGCACGCTGAACTCGCGCACCAGCGCCTCGTCGGCCGCACAGACCTGGCAGACCCAGGCGAGCCGCCGCTCCCCAGCCTCGGCGACGATCGCCGCCCGCCCGCGCGGCAGGCGGCAGCACCAGCACAACTGCGCGGGCCGCACCCACGCGCGCCGCCGCTTCGCCACGGTTCAAGCCCGATCAGCCAGCGGTCGCAGGCTGGCGGTCATAGTGCGCCAGGCCGAGCGCGTCAACCAGCGCATGAACTTCGCGGCGCGCGTCGTCGTCAATGGACAGGCCCGGCGCGCGCACCTTGGCGCACCTGATCTGCCCCCGCCGCACCAGAATTTCCTTGCGCGTCGCGACCCCCGTGCCAGCCTGCCCGTCGAGCAGCATCAGCGGCAGGTAACGCTGGTAGGTCGCCGCCGCCGTCGCCTCGTCGCCGGATCGGAAGGCGTCCCAAATCGCGACCAGAAGTTCGGGATACGGGAACCCGGTCATCGCGCCGCGCGAACCCGCCCGCAGTTCGTGGAGCAGCCAGACGCCGCTCAGACCGCCCTGGAAGGTGACACGATCGGGCGCGAGGGCTCGCGTCTGGCGGATGCGTGAGGCGGTCGGCGCGCCTTCCAGCTTGATCGTGACGATCTCCGGCGCCGCCGCGCAGAGTTCGGCCATGAACTGCGGCGACATCTCCACGCCATTAACCGGCGGATAGTCCTGCACGACGATCGGCAGTCCGCCCTCGGCGCCGAT
>DASUBC010000360.1:0-6147 GCA_035763465.1 Thermomicrobiales bacterium | reverse complement strand
GGCGGCGCAGCGAAAGGAAGCGGTATGGGCGACGCTGGCGCTGAGGAACAGATGCGCCTGGACGCCTGGTTCACGGCGGAGCGCGAGCGGCTGCTGGCGGAATTGGGCGAGTTGCTGCGGATTCCCAGTGTGGGCGCGCTGCCCGCCCATCGCGAGGATATGACGCGCGCGGCGGAGTGGGTCGCGGCCCGGCTGCGCGCGGCCGGCGTGCCGGAGGTCGCGGCGCTGCCGACCGGCGGTCATCCGGCCGTCTGGGGCGCCTGGCCCGCCGCCGACCCGCAGGCGCCGACCGCGCTGATTTACGGCCATTACGACGTGCAGCCGCCCGACCCGCTCGACCTCTGGACGACGCCGCCCTTCGAGCCGACCGCGCGTGACGGCCGGCTCTACGCGCGCGGCGCCACCGACGATAAAGGCAACGTCTTCATTCCCATCGCCGTCGCCGAAGCGTTCGCGGCCGTCAACGGCCAGCCGCCGGTCGGCCTGGTCTTTCTCATTGAGGGCGAGGAAGAGATCGGCTCGCCCAACCTGCGCGCCTTGCTGAACCAACAGCGCGACCGGCTGCACGCCGACGTTGCGGTCAGCGCGGACGGCGCGATGTGGGGCCAGGATGCGCCCTCGCTGACCGTGGGTTCAAAGGGGCTGGTGGGGCTACAACTCGATGTGCGCGGCGCGAACAGCGACCTCCATTCGGGCTTGCAGGGCGGCCTGGCGCCGAATCCGCTCAACGCGCTCGCGTCGCTGCTGGCGAGTATGCGCACGCCGGACGGGCGCATTACGGTTGAAGGCTTCCATGACGGCGTGCGCCCGCTCACCCAGCGCGAGCGCGACGACATCGCCGCCGTACACTTCGACGAAGCGGCCTACAAAGAGGCGCTCGGCATCACCGCGCTCGTGGGCGACCCGGCCTACAGCCCACTGGAACGCAACTGGGCGCGGCCGACGCTCGATGTCAACGGTCTCTGGGGCGGCTTCCAGGGCGAAGGCAGCAAGACGGTCATCCCCGCCGAGGCCCACGCCAAAATCACCTGCCGGCTCGTGCCCGACCAGGAACCGGAACAGGTCATCGCCGCGATCGAGCGCCATGCCCGCGCCCACACGCCCCCCGGCGTGACGGTCGCCGTACGCCCGCTCGCCGGGTCATCGCGCGCCTACGTCATCGCGCCCGACCACCCGGCGCTCGCCGCCGCGCGCGAGGCGCTGCGCGCGGCCTACGGACGCGACCCGCTGACGATCCGGCTGGGCGGCACGCTGCCGGTCGCCGAGTTCTTCAAAGCCGACCTGGGCCTGGACACCATCTTCCTGGCCTGGGAGATGCCCGACGAAAACCTGCACGGCCCGAACGAGTTCTTTCGGCTGGAGAACTTCGATCGCGGCCTGCGCGTCTACGCCGATTTCTTCCAGCGCCTGCGGCAGACCACCGGCCCGACAACTAAGGAGTAGGCATGAGCGCGACACCACTGGAACACGACTGGCCTGGCACCCTGGTGGAGACCGACTGGCTGGCGGCCCACCTGGGCCACCAGCAACTGCGAATCATTGACATGCGCGGCTACGTCAAGACCAGCCTGCTGGGCGACGGCAAGCAGCGCGCCGAGTACACTGGCGCCCGCGACGAGTACGACGCCGGCCACATTCCCGGCGCGGTCTTCGTAGACTGGACCAGCGACATCACCGACCCCGACGACCCGGTGCCGGCCCAGCTCGCGCCGCCGGAACGCTTCGCCGCGCTGATGAGCCGTCTCGGCATCGGCGACGATGACTACGTCGTGCTCTACGACCACAAGGGCACGCAGTTCGCCACGCGCGGCTGGTGGGCGCTTGGCTACTACGGCCACGACCGCGCGGCGGTGCTGAACGGCGGCTGGAACAAGTGGGCAGCCGAGGGCCGGCCGGTCAGCACGGAGACACCTGCCCCGGCGCGGGCCACCTTCACCCCGCGCCAAGGGCGGCAGCGCCGCGAGACGGCCCAGGAAGTGCTGGAGCACAGCCAGCTGGGCGACGCGCTGATCATTGACGCGCGCGACCACGAGCAGTACAGCGGCGCGATCGCGCGCGGCAAGCAGGGCGGCCACGTCCCCGGCGCGCGGCTCCTGCCGAACGCGACCCTTTTTACCCCGCAGGGCACCTGGAAATCGGACGCGGAATTGCGCGCCGCCCTCGCCGACGCCGGTATCACCGAGCAGGCCGAACAGCCGGTCGTCGCCTACTGCAATGGCGGCGTCGCGGCGACGACCGTCCTCTTCGCAATGGACCGCCTCGGCCTGAACGGCGCGAACTACGATGGCTCCTGGAATGAATGGGGCAACAACCTCGACCTGCCCGCCCATCAGGGCGACAAGCCCTGACGATTGCGGACCGGATACCCGCTTGCGGGTGGCGAGTGCGGAATGCGGAATAGTGACGATCTGGACAGCGCGGAGGACAGCAAGGCGAGATGAGCACCGCGACCACGGATGGCCCTGGTTCACATAGCGCGTTCCGCACACCGGAGTTGTTCTTTCTCTCCGCCGTCACGGGCAAGCCAGTGCTCGACCAGCACGGCGAACGCCTGGGCACCATCAAAGACCTGATTGTGCGCCTCGGACCGGGCCATCATCCGCCCGTAACCGGCATCGTGACCCATATACAGGGCCGCGATGTTTTTGTGCCGCGCGGGCGCGTGGCGGAACTGAACGCCGACGGCGCGCAGCTCAGTTCCGCCAAGTTCGACTTGCAGCGCTTCGAGCGGCGCGACAACGAAATCTTACTCAGCAAAGATGTCCTGGACCGCCAGTTGATTGACGTCAATGGCCGGCGCGTCGTGCGCGTCAACGACCTGCAACTGGCGGCGGTGGAAGACCGCTATGGTCGCGAATACCGGCTCGTCGGCGTGGATGTGGGCGGCAAAGCCCTGCTGCGCCGCCTGATGCCGGGGCGCTTATCGCGCCGGGCCATCGCCGGCGAAGTGATTGACTGGGGCGAGCTGGAATACTTCGCCACGCACGCGCCCGAAGTGCGGCTGCGCGTATCGCACGAACGCGTCGCCAAACTCCATCCGGTCGAAATCGCCCGCCTGGTGGACGCGCTCTCCTATCGCCAGGGCATCGAAGTCATCGAGGCGCTTGACGACGAGACCGCCGCCGAAACACTGCAAGAGATGACCGAGGAGCGCCAGGCCGACATCGTCGGCGAAATGGACGAAGAACGCGCCGCCGACATCCTCGAAGAGATGGACAGTGGCGACGCCGTGGACTTGCTGCAAGACCTGTCGGAAGAAAAGGTCGAAGATTTACTGGAACGCATGGAACCCGACGACCAGCAAGACCTGCGCGAACTACTCGAATACCACGAAGACACCGCCGGGGGCATTATGACCAACAGTTTCGTCACCGTGCCGGTGAATTTGACGGCTGGCGAGGCGATCGCCTACGTCCGCACGCTGGAGGAAGAGCCGGACGTGCTCTACTACCTCTACGTCGTGCCGGAACCACACTCTTTCCGCCTGCTCGGCATCGTCTCTCTACGCGACCTGCTGATTCGCGGCCACACCGACACCCCGCTGCGCGACATCATGGCGCCCGCAGCCGACCTGATCACGGTGCATCCCGACGACAACGCGCGCGACGTGGCCCGCATGGTCGCGGACTACAATTTTATCGCGCTGCCGGTTGTAGACGGCGAAGGGGACATCGTCGGCGTCATTACGGTGGACGACGCGATGGACCTGGTGCTGCCCGAAGAATGGCGGCCCCAGATTCCCAAAGTCTTCCGGTAATCGCGCCTCAGTTGCCGCCGGGCGGCAGCACTTCGTCCACCGCGATGGTCAGCGGCAACACCGTCGAAGCGAGCGACCCACCGGCGAGAGCGCGCACGACCTCGGTATAGTCGTCGCCATCGGCGTCTGTGTAACGCTCGATCAGCCGGTCAACCAGATTGACAATCCAGTACTCCGCGATACCGGCCCTGGCATAATTCTGCCGCTTGCGCCCGCGATCGTAGGCGAGCGACGAATCAGACACCTCGATAACCAGCACGACATCTGCTATGGTCGGCACATCGGCATAGAGCCGCTGTCGGATGACAGCAAGATCGGGCTGCGGCGCGCCGAACCGATCGAGCACGATGGCGCTTTGTACGCTGACCAGATAATCGTCAGTGAGTTGCCGATGCAGGAGGTGATCGCACCGCGCGATCGCCAGAACGTGCGGCGCGTTCATCGGACTCATTTGCAGAATCATCCCTTCCAGCAATTCAACGCGGTCGTCTTCCGCGATGATGCCCGCCTCTTCCATGTGCCGGTAGTCATCCACGGTAAAAAGACGCTGTGCTGGGATCGCCATGGTGTCCTCCTGGTTTCCGCCACGCCATGCGGTTACAACCATGCTCAGGATAGCATACGTGGGCTGACGAGTAACGAGGTGCGGTGGTCTGGCGGGATGTGGCCCCGGATTGAAATCCGGGCCTGGACAGGCGGGCGCCTGGCCGAAATCTGCTCCGCAGATTGTGACCCCCTGATATGTGAGACGCTGTCGGCATCGGTCGGTTGCCAGTCCGCCGAGCGGACTTCGCCAGGCGGTAGCCTGCCCAGCGCGGGATTTCAATCCCGTGCCCCTCCATTGGGCCACCGCGCCTCGTCACTCGTCACTCTGCCTGTTGCCAACCTTCCATACTCCGATGTACAGTAACCACGCGGAGCAGCGCTATTGGCGTGCCCGCTCGGGCAGCCCGCGATCGTCCATGATGATCGCCGCGAACACCCGACGCGCTAGGAAACGATTCAGGGGAATGGACGACATACCGATACCGCCCGCGCGCGTAACCTGGGTCTTGAGGACGGATGCCGCCGAAAACGGAGGCCATCACGACCAGAGGGCGTGGTCTCACGCCCCGGCTCCGCGCCGCGCCCGTGTCAATCGGGCAGCGGTTGCGGCGCGGTCTGCGTGCGCTCCGGCCCACCGGGCCACGCAGCCGCCTCGCCGTACTCCTCGGACTCTTCGGCCCTGGCCTGATCGCCGCCGCCGCCGGTAACGACGCCGGTGGCATCGCCACCTACACCAACATCGGCGCGACCTACGGCTACACGCTCCTCTGGTCTCTCCCCCTGATTGCCATCAGCCTCTGTATCGTGCAAGAGATGAGCGCCCGGCTCGGCGCCGTCACCGGCAAAGGGCTGGCCGACCTCATTCGCGAAGAATTCGGCGTTCGCTGGACCGCCTTCGCCATGCTCATCCTGCTGATCGCCAACGGCGGCACGACGATCGCCGAGTTCGCGGGCATCTCCGCCGCGCTGGGGCTGTTCGGCATCAGCAAGTGGCTGGCCGTACCGGCGATGGCTGTGCTGGTCTGGCTGATCGTCGTGCGCTTCTCCTACAAGATCGCCGAAAAAGTCTTCCTCGCGCTCTCGGCCGTCTTCATCGTCTACCCCATCGCCGCGTTCCTCGTGCATCCCCACTGGGCCACGGTCGCACACGCGACCATCGTGCCGCACCTCCAGGGGGGTGGCGACTTTATCCGTGACCTGATCACTCTCGTCGGGACGACGATCACGCCGTACATGCAACTCTTCTTGCAATCAGCCGTGGTGGATAAAGGCGTTACGGCGGACGAGTACGGCGAGGAGCGGACCGAGGTGATCGTCGGCTCGCTCCTCTCGATTTTCGTCGCGGCGACAATCGTGATTGTCTGCGCCACGACGCTCAACGCACGCGGCATTCAGGTGCAGACCGCCGCCGACGCCGCGCAGGCGCTGGAGCCGATCGTCGGCCCGGCGGCCGGCGTCCTCTTTGGCCTGGGGCTGTTCGGCGCCTCGATGCTGGCGGCCAGCATCCTGCCGCTCTCGACCTCCTACGCGATCAGCGAAGCGTTCGGCTTCGAGCGCGGCATCTCGCGCAGTTTCCGCGAAGCGCCCGTCTTCTTCGGTCTTTACACCGGGATGATCGTCCTCGGCGCGGGCGTCGTGCTGCTACCAGTGGACCCCATCGGCGTCATCCTGCTCTCGCAGCTCATTGACGGCATCTTGCTGCCGATCGTGCTGATTTTTATCCTGCTGCTCGTCAACGACCGCAGTGTGATGGGCCACCACGTCAACGGCCGCGTGCTGAACGCCATCGCCTGGTGTACCGCCGCCCTGCTGATCGGCCTGACCGCCGTCTGGCTCGGCTCCGC
>DASUBC010000359.1:0-10755 GCA_035763465.1 Thermomicrobiales bacterium | reverse complement strand
CACCTCTCCTGCTCTTCTGTGTATCCCACGGTCACATAACAACGAGCGCACCAGGGTCGTTCGCGCACTGGCCGGTGCCGGAATCTTTCATGGCGTATTCCTCACGCGCTAACAGTACCAGCGCCCCTGGCAAGCCGCCAGCAGCGCCATCCCAGATGAAGTTCGCGGACCTATTCGAGTCAGCCAGCAATATCGCGCGAGGAGACATCAGACGTCAGTCATGATGGTTCTAGGATACCAGCGGCGGCGCGGCGCTGTCAATAGCGGTGCGAGTAGCGAGCCACTCGCAATCGGCACAGTGCCAGCAGGGAGGCGCCGTGCCGGCGAGGTGTTGCGCCGACTAAAGTCGGCGCGAAGGGCTGCGGCCACAAAGTCCCTTGCGTGGGACTGGGTTCTGGTCAACCTTGGCGCAACACATCCAGCCCCGGTCTAGTGACAGTCCCAGTCCCCACGCACGGGGACTTTGTGGCCGCAGCCATGTAGCCCCGGATTTCAATCCGGGCGACCCTCGTCAGCACCGCGCCAGCCGTCAAGCACTTCGCTGACCGTAACCACTCCCTACCCCCTACTCCCGACTCGCAACTTGCACCGTCCGCCCGGTGCGCGCCGCCTCGTGCGCCGCTTCGATGATCTGGAGCGAGGCGATCGCGTCGTCAATCGTGTAGCCGGTGACGCCCTCGCCCCGAATCGCCGCCGCGAACGCCTTGATCAGCGCCAGCCCGTCCGCGCCGTAGCCAGGCAGCTTCGCGGACGGCATCGTGAAGGTGCGTTCCGGCGCGGTCGCCCAGGCCGGGTGTGTGCTCTTGATCGTGCAAGCCTGGTCGGCGACGTTCCAGCGCGCCCAGCCCTCCGCGCCGCGCAACCCCATCGCGGTCTCACCGTCGCCCGAGGTAAAGTAGCCCGCGTGCAGACTGCCGACCATCCCGTTGGCGAATTGCAGCGCCACCACCGCCGCGTCCTCCACGGCTACCGGCTCGCCACTGACGTTCGCTTCGATGGCGGTGACTTTCGTGACCTCCGAACTCGTCAGATAGCGCATCAGGTCGAACCAGTGGCACCCCAGCCAGTTGAGGATGCCGCCGCCGCTCAGTTCCGGCTTGAACGACCAGTTGTCGGGATTGCGCCGCCGCACGCTCGACGTCAGAAAGCGGAACTCGATCGAGTAGGGCTTGCCGAGCAAACCGGCGTCATAGGTCTCCTTGATGAGGTTGCTGATGGGGTGAAAACGCCACGAATAGCCGCACGAAAAGTGCAGATTGTTGCGTTCGAGCGCGTCGGCCACTGGCGCTAGCTGGCTGGAATGGACCGCGAACGGTTTCTCGGCCCAGAGATGCACGCCCGCCTCGGCGACCTGCGTCATCCAGTCCGGCATGTCGCGGCAGTACGCTGAGACCATCACCGCGTCTGGCCGCGCCTGGGCAATGAGCTCGGGAATGCTGTCGTAGAACGGCACGTCTTGCACCGCCGGCGTCAGATGCTGGCGCGCGGCCTCCGGGTCGGGATCGTAGAAGCCCACCAGCTCGATTTCATCCGGCAGCAAGAGCAGAGTCTCGCGATACATGTTGGCGTGGATCGCCGTCACGCCAGCCTGGGCAAAACGCAGTTTGGCCACCAATCCCCTCCCTCTCACGATGAACGCCACCGCGCCGGCCTATGCCTCGGCGCTGACCGGGTTGCGTAAGGTACCAATGCCGTCAATGGTCAACTCGATGGTGTCGCCCGCCTGGACTGAGCCATAGGCCGTCGTGCCCGTCATGATGACGTCGCCGGGCAACAACGTGCAAGCGCGGCTGATGTCGGCGATCAGCGCGGCGACCGAGAAGATCATGTCGCCCTTCGTCCGAATCTGGTGTCCAACCTCGCCATTCACGCGCGCCTCGATGTACACGTCTGTTGGATCGAGGTCGGTCTCGATCACCGGGCCGAGCGGCGCGAATGTGTCGAAGCCTTTGCCACGGACGAGCGTGCCGAGTTTCATCTCGCGCAGCTGCCACTCGCGGGCTGAGACATCATTGCCAACGGTATACCCGAGCACATAGCGCAGCGCGTCCGCTTCGGCCACATGGCGCGCTGGCTTGCCAATCACCACTGCCAGTTCCGCCTCGTAGTCTACGCTCGGACCGGCGATGCGTGGCACGACGATCGCCTCCTCCGGACCGATTACGGCGGTCGGTGGTTTGAGGAACAGCATCGGGAACTCCGGCGCCGGCCCGCCTTCGAGATGGGAGTAGAAGTTCGAGCCAACCCCAAACACTTTCGACGGCGTCACTGGCGCCAGGACGTGTACCTTGGCCAGGCGGGCGACCACCGGGCCGGGATCGAGTGCGCCGAACGGCGAGCCGGCAAGAGCGCGGATGTCGCCGCCCGCTTCCAGCACGCCATAAGCGATGGCGCCGCCCGACGCATAGCGCAGAATCTTCATCGCTGCCTCCTGATCACGGATGCGCGACAAGCCGCGACCGCTCGCCACTCAGTGAATCGTCAGCTGATACCCGCGCGCCGCCGCCGGCAGCGGCAGCGTGATCGGCCGCATCCCGGCCTCCGCCGACAGGTGGAACGCGACGATTGTTTCCAGCGCCAGGCGGCCATCTTCGCCGGCAGACGTTGGCCTGGCGCCAGTCTCGATACACGCCAGCAGTTCGCGATAACTCGCCCGCTCGGCGACGCCATCAACGTACTCCCCAGGTGCGGGAAAATCTCGCCGCGCCGGCGGCAGCCAGGCGTCGCGGTGACTGCGCGTATCGGCGTCCCGCGCCCGGTAATCAATCCGCCACGAAACTTCTTCGAGGTCGAGCCGTCCGCGCGAGCCGCAAAAGAGGTAGGTATAGGGCAGTAACACATCATTGAGGCAATCTATGGCGAGGCGCACGCCGTTCGCGTACGTCACCCAGCCTTGCGCGCCGGGATCGTCTACCAGGCGGGTGCGGTAGACCGGATGATCCTCCACTTTTGTCAGGTCCAGGCCGCGCTGTACGCGCCCCACCACCTCGACCGGCGCGCTGTCGAGCATGAAGTTGATCGCGTCGAAGAAGTGGGTGCCGTTGGAACCGATCCGACCGGTCGGCCAGTAGACGTAGCCGTGCGTCGGGCGGCCGATCGCGCCATCACGTATCGCCGCGCGCAGCTGCACGATCGGTTCCATCCAGCGCCGCTCGTGCCCGATCAGCAGGACTGTCCCACTCGCCTGGCAGTCGGCGATCATCGCGTCGGCGTCGGCCAGCGAACAGGCCATCGGCTTCTCGCAGTAGATACCGCGAATACCCACCGCGCAGGCGTCGTGCGTGATGCGCGCGTGATATTGCCCGGTCGTCGCGATGGTCAGCACATCGAGCCTGGCTTCGGCCAGCATTGCCTGGTGATCGGCATAACAGGCGAGGCCGGGATACGCTTCGTGCGCCTGGTCCAGCAATTCGGGCAGCAGGTCGGCGACCGCGACCAGTTCAGCGCCAGGCAGCCCCTGCCAGAACCGGGCGAGGCCGCGTCCCCGCCCCCCAAAGCCCACCAGCCCGACCCGATACGGCACCCGAGAGCCAACCATGCCGCGCCTCCACGCTCATATGCTGTCCGTATGCAGGTCACATGACGTCAGACATCATCTTGCCTTGCTTGGTACGGTAGCATGGCAGCTAATCACCGTCAAGAGCGCTGTCCGCGTGCTACGCGGCCAGGCGAGCCAGCAGCCACGCGCCGCCCGCCTGGTAGCTCTCATCGCTCATCGTGTGCGTGTCCCCCGGCTCGATCCGCAGTTCCTGTGGGACGCCCGGCGGCGCGGCGGCGTGCAACGCCGCGAAGAACGCGCGGCACTGGGCCGTGCCGACACGCGCATCGTGCTCCTTGATCGCCAGCCAGACTGGCCGGTCAGCCAGCCGTGGCGCCAGCGCCAGCGCGTTGGCACGCTGGACGATTGGCGAGTCACGCAGCGCCGCGAACTCCGTGAGCGTAGGCAGGTCGGTGACCGGCGCGAAGCCCGCGCCGGCCGCAATGCGCGGGTCGGCCGCCAGCAGGTGCAGCGCACACAAAGCGCCGCGCGACGCGCCCGCGACGGCAATCCCGCCCGCCGCGCCCACCTGCCGCGCCAGGCAGGCGTCCACCACGGCGCGACCCATGGCGGCGACATCGGCGAAGACATCGTGACCGGCGGCGACCGCATTCGCCATGCCGGTCAACCCTTCGCCATACGCGTTCGTCCACCGTCCGTGCTGCGGCAGATCGAACGAGGCAACGTAGTGGCCAGCTGCCCCGAAAAGTCGTGGCACGGTCGCGTAGGGGAGTTCATCGAGCGCATGGCGCGTGGAGAGCGAGAAGTAGATGAGCAAGCCCGGCCGCGCGGCCAGAGCCTCCGGTGTACGGAGCACAAAGGGCCGGTCATGACCACTGGCCGAGACCAGCGCCTCCTCATCGCGATACGGCATCGCTTCGCTCCACCTATTGACATCAGACATCATCTCTCGCTAGAGTGACCCTAGCATGGCTGGTTGAGAAGTGTCAAACGCGCGATGTGGTAGTCTGACCGGGCGCGCTGGAGTGACGGGCAGTCGCGCCTCATCGCAAGGAAAGGAGCGCGAGCGTGCCAACCTCGAATCCCATCCTGATCTCGGTGGTACAGTACGATGCCGACCTCAAGTCCGGCGCCATGAGCCTGACCGGCGTGGCGCAACGCGCGCAACAGCTCGGCGCGGATGGCGTCGAGTATCGGGACGGCTACTGGCGTGAGAAGGACGCCGAGCTGCCCGCGCTGCGCCAGGCGCTGCGCGACCTGAACCTGACCGCGACCTACGCGACGATGGCGACCCTCTTCAACACCGATCAGGCGGGCGCGGCGCAGCTGTCGCAGGACATCGCGGACGCCGCCGCGCTCGGTTCGCCGCTGCTGCGCGTCTTCCTGGGCGAGCTCCCACAAGGCGAGTCCGATCCCGCCTGGGCGGGCGCGCGGCGAGCGGTCGAGGAAGCCGCCAGCCAGGGCATCGTGCTGGCGCTCGAAAACTTCGCCCGCGCCCCCGGCTGCCGCGTCGCCGAGATCGCGCGGGCGCTGGCGGCCATTGACACGCCCACGCTGCAAACGAACGTAGACATCGGCAACTACGCGCTGAACGACGAGGACATCCCCGCCGCCATCCGGCAGTTTGGCCGGCGTGTCGTCTCATCGCACCTGAAAGACAACGCCGGCACGGACGCGACCTACCTCGGCGGCGGCTCGCTGCCGCTACCGGCGATTCTCGACGCCTTCGACCGGCTGCCTCAGCAGGTCATGCACTGTTTCGAGTTCGGCGGCGGCGACGACCCCGACGGGCGCATCGCCGCCAGCCTGGCCTACCTGCGCCAGCGCTAACCAGGCGATGCGCAGCTCCGTCTGCACCGTAGGCAACTGGCCCCGCTCCGTGACATGGAGCGGGGCCAGTTTGCGCCAGCTGGAACGTGACCGCTTCAGTGCTTGGCGATGTACGCTTCCGGCAGCGTATAGAAGCAGTTATCGGTGTTGCTGGCGAAGCCCTGCACCCACGGCTTCACCGCGTGGTAGTACTCCGCGAAGGTGATGGGGATATAGTACGCTTGGTCCATGATCATCTGCTCGGCCTGCTGGTAGAGCTTCACCCGGTCGGCTTCCTGCGTCAGCGGCAGGCTGTCGGCCTTGTTCAGAATGCCGTCGAGCTCGGTATTCACCGGCCCAGTGTAGTCCTTCAGGACGTAAGTTTTCATGAAGGAGTTGGTGCTCAACCCCAGCGCTGACGCGGCGGCGGCCGGGTCATTGACGATGGTACCGAGACTCAGGCGGAAGAGATTGCCGGTCAATGTGCTCGGGTCCGTGCCCGACGCATAGGTGTGGATGGTGATGTTGATGCCCAGCGTATCCTTCCACATCTGCTGCAAGGCTTCCGAGGTCTTGACATACTCTGTCGTATTCGTCGGCACTTCAATCGTGATCGGCGGCAACTTGTCCGCTGTCTGGTAGGTCGAAGCGGCCAGCGCCTTCTTCGCCCCATCCGGGTCGTAGTACGACTTCGGATTGGCGTAGCCTTCAATATTGGGTGGGACAATGCCGTACGCCGGCTGCTGGCTGCCCTGGAAGACCGCCTGAACGATCGTGCCCATGTCGGTCGCCTTCAGCAGCGCGCGGCGGACGTTGACATCCTCCATCGGCTTACGGCCGAGCGGGAAGTAATAGAAGATCGTGCCGCCATACGGAATCTTCACCAGTTCCTTGGCGTGCGAACTCTTGGCGAGCTGCCCGCGCAAGAGATCAGAGGGGAAGAGAACGTCCATCTCGTTATTGTCGTACATGATGGACTCGGTATTGGGGTCCAGCACGTAGCGGTAGTTGACCTTCTGAATCGTCGGCTTCGGTCCCCACCAGTAGGGATTGACCTCCCAGTTGATTTCGCCACTCGCCTTGTCCCACGACTTCAACTGGTACGGCCCGCAGCAGACCGGCTTCGCGTCCCAGGTGACGAGGGTTGTGCCCTTGTCGTCCTTGGTATTCGGCGTCGCGAGCACGTTGTCCTTCTTGACCACGCCCGCGATGAAGGTGGAGATCGCCTTGATGAACGGCGTGTACGGCTTCGACAGCGTGATCTCCAGCGTGGCGTCGTCTTTCACCACCAATCCCGACATTGCCGTGGCTTTCCCCGCCGCCATGTCCGCGTAGCCCACGATAGCCGCAGTGACATAGGAGGCGGTGCCCGACTTCGTGTTGGGATCGGTCAGATACTCCCAGGAGAATTTGAGGTCCGCGGCGGTGACTTTGGAGCCATCGGAGAACTTGGCGTTGGGGTCCATCGTCAGCGTGTACTTGAGGCCATCATCGCTGACCGTCCACTTGGTGCAGACGCCCGGTTGCAATTTGCCGTCTTTATCCAGCACGAACGGCGGCCGGAAGGTGTTCTCGGTCATGAGACGCAATGGCCCGCCTTCCAGCTGGGGGGCGATGTTCTTCGCCAAGGCCCAGCTGACCAGGCGCAACGACTGATCGGGCGCGAGATTGGCCTGGGCCACGGCAGTGGGCGAGGCGACCGGCGAGGCCAGCTGGGCGGGCGCGGCGGTCGGCGGCGCGGCGACCGTGGGCGCGGCGGTGGGAGCCGCTGAAGTGGTAGAGGCCGCTGTCGTCGCGGCAGCGGCGGGTTTGGTGGCGGCGCTGGCCGGCGCAGTGGTCGGCGTGGGCGACGCGCCACAGGCGGCGAGGGCGGCGGCGCCGAGCACCGAGAGGGGCACCATGGTCATGAAACGGCGACGACTCAGACGAACCTTCATCGGCTTCACCTCTCTTAACACTGACGCAGCGCCCAGCGCGCTAGCGTTCGTAGTCCGCCGCCAACCGGCGGCTGGTGACGCTCTTCGCGGCGCAACCGCCGCACACGGCCCGATGTTGTAAGTATCGTCACGAGAGGAGACATCAGACGTCAGTCATGGTAATTCCAGCATAGAGCGTCCGTGCAGCGCTGTCAATAGCGCCCAGCAGCGCGCCGCGCTTGACGCCGGCAGCCCGGCCTGCTACGTTCAAGGAACGACGGATGATGTCTGATGTCACCCCAGATGGAGGAGGAGGCGATGGCTCTGTCGGAGGAACAAAAGACCTTCTGGACGCAAAACGGCTATCTCGCCTACGACCAGCCACTGCTCTCGCCCGACGAAGTGCGGGCGCTGGCGCAACGCACGCACGACATCGCCACCGGCAGGCTCACCCATGTGCCCGAGGAAATGATTGGCTTCGAGCGCGGAATCGCGCCGGATGTGCTAGCTGGCTTGCAGGGCGAAGCGCGGTATGACGCCGTGCGGATTATCAGGTTTCTCCACAAATATGACGATCTCGTGCTGGGGATCAGCCGGAAGGCTGCGATTCTCGATGTCGTCGAAGACCTCCTCGGGCCAAACATTAAACTCTATACCGACCAGTTTTTCATGAAGCCACCGTTCCAGGGTGGGGCGCAGAACTGGCACCAGGATTCCGGGTCGTGGACCATGTTCGCGCCCCATGACCATGTCACCGTGTGGATTGCCCTCGACAATGCCACCGTGGACAATGGCTGCCTGCACTATATTCCCGGCAGCCAGCACTGCGGCTACGTTGAACCCGGTCACGTCGCCAATCTGGTCGCCCAGTTACAGGACGACGACGTGCTGGTGCCGCGCGAGCCTGGCTATGCCGCGTTCCACCACAGTCTGACGCTCCACTACACCGGCCCAAACACGACTCCGAACCGCCGCCGGGGCATCGCCTTGCACTACATCCGGTCGGAAACGCGCTACATCGGCAATCCCGGTGAGGGACGCCCACCATATGTCCTTGTGCGCGGCCACGAATTCCCAGGACGGGTATAACGCAAAAGTGGCCCCTGGATAGCAATCCAGGGGCCACCTCAACGCCGCCTCTGCCGATCAATTGAGCGGTTCAGGGCGTGCGCGTCCCCGCTTCCCCGATCCACCGGGCCATGGTTACGCGACGTGGTTGACCAACCGCCCCAACTTCTCGATCTCGGCTTCGACCAGGTCGCCCGGTTGCAGATAGGTCTCGGTCGTGTCGCCCACCCCACCCGGCGTGCCCATGCAGATCAGGTCGCCCGGCTCCAGCGTGATGAACTGCGAGATGAAGGCGATGCTCTCCGGCACGGAGAAAATCATTTCGCCCGCCGATGAGTGCTGCTTCAGTTGGCCGTTGACCTTGAGCGACATCTCTAGACTGGTCGGGTCGCCGACTTCGTCCGCCGTCACCAGGTAGGGGCCGATGGCGGCGAAGGTGTCGCACCACTTGCCGTTGAGCCAGTCGAAGAAGTCGTCCATGTGGCGCGTCTTGCGGTGCCCGACGATCTTCAGTTCGCGCGCCGACACGTCATTGAAGACGACGTAGCCGGCGACATACTGCTGCGCGTCGGCCTCCGCGATGTCCCGCCCCCGCCGGCCGATGACGGCCGCGATCTCCAGCTCGTAGTCCACCTTGTCGGACACCGGCGGAATCTTGATGGTGTCGCCGGTGCCGATCACCGCCGTGCCCGGCTTGATGAAGAAGCGCGGGGTAATCGCGGCTTTGTCTACCCGCGCCGATCCGGATTCGGTGATGTGGGACTGGTAGTTGCCAGCCAGCAGGAGCAAACTTGGCGGGCGCGGCAGCGCCGCCGTGAGCGTCACCTGGTCCGGCGCCCAGCTCGGCAGGCGGCCGGCCTCGGCCTCCGCCTGCACCTGGCGCGCGACCGCCAGGCCGCGCTCCTCCAGCGTGAGGATGCCGAGCACATCGGCCGGCAGTACCGCGCCCAGCAGCGCCGCGCCCGACGCCAGGTCCACCACCCGCTCGCCTGCCATGATCCCGGCCCGCGTCTGTCCCTGCGGCGTCCGGTAGGTCACAAGTCGCATCGCGCTCCCTCCACTCTTCGCGCTTCCGCCGACGACTCTACTGCGATTTGCCCCGCGCGGTCACGGCCCACACCGCCTCGACCACGCCATCGCGCACGGCAAAGACCTGGTCGTGCAGGTTGACGGCCGAGCAGCAGTGTCCCGGATGCACTTCGACCAGCTCGCCGACTTGCAAGTCCGTGCGGCAGCCCTCCCGCGCGCGAAAAGCGCCGTGCTCTTCAGACAGGTAAAGATACTCCAACTCCGGCCGGTCTTTCACCAGCGGCGTCCCGTAGTCATGCGCGAGCGACTGCACACCGCCGTCGGTGATGACCTTCTCCGGCGTGGGGCGACTTAGCACGGTGCAGAGGACGCTGAAGGCCAGGTCGAAGGCCGGGATTTTCTCCCGGTAACCGGGGTCCATGTAGACATATGACCCCGCCTGATGCTCGGTCACACCGGGATAGACGCCGGAGATGGCGTAGGTGCCCGTGCCGCCGCAGGTGACGGTCGTCACGGCGAGACCGTGGCGTTCGATCAGGTCGCGCGTCTCCATCGTGCGCGCCAGCATTGCCTCGGTCTCCCCTTTGCGCCGGGCCGGGTCTGCGTCCTGCACCACATGCCCCTCGTAGGCATGGAGACCGGCGAAGGACAGTCCTGGCGCCGCCGCCACCGTGCGGGCCAGGTCAAGCGACGGCTGACCGGGCTGCACGCCGCAGCGCCCCATGCCAGCGTCCACCTCGATGACCACATTGAGGTGGACCCCCGCCGCCAGCGCCGCCGCCGACAGGTCGGCCACATTGTGCGCCTGGTCTACCGCCACCGTCACTTTCGCCCGCCGGGCCAGGTCACACAGGCGCGCGATCGCCTGGGGCGCGACCACCTGGTTGGCAATATACACGTCATCAATGCCACCCGCGACCATCGCTTCGGCCATGCCGACTTTCGCGCAGGTGATCCCACTGGCCCCCGCCGCGATTTGCAGCCGCGCGACCGCTGGCGCACGGTGCGTCTTGGCGTGCGGCCGGAGACTGGCCGGCAACGGCGCGAAAAACGCGGCCATCGTGGCGATGTTGGCCTCCAGCAGCGCCAGATCCACCAGTGGCGCTGGCGTCGGCAGCGCGGCGATCGGACTTCCCGCCAGCGGATGCTCGACCAGGACATCGGTGAAAGTTACATCGTGCATCTGTTCATCTCACTTTGACCGCTGGCCGCGCCAATCCTGCCGCGCGGCTTGCAGTATCGCGACCAGGGATGGCCGGGACAACCGTGAGCAGCAAATCCGACGATTACGCTGGCACAGGTGTGCGCTCGCTGACGCCGCAGGAAGGTATGGTAACATGATGTCTGACGTCATTTCGCTTCGCTCAGTGTAGTATGTGACCCCTGTTCCGTCAAGTGAACGTGGATTGCGGATTGTGGATTCTGCCTCTCCTG
>DASUBC010000358.1:0-2729 GCA_035763465.1 Thermomicrobiales bacterium | reverse complement strand
CCGCCGACCGACGTGCCATCGGTGAAGCGCGGCTCGATGCCGAGATATTCGCCGAGTTCCAGCGTGGAGACTCCGGCGGTGAAGAGGCCGTCCACGTCCAGTTTTGTCAGCCCCGCCTCGGCCAGCGCCGACCGCGCGGCCTCCGCGTGCAGCATGAGCGCCGGTTTGTCCGGCACCCGGCCGATCTGGTCCGATTCGGCCACCCCCACAATGGCCGCCTGGCCCTTGAGTGTCGTCATCGCGCTTGCCCTTTCAGACGGCCCTCACCCCCCTGCCCCCTCTCCCGCCCCGCAAGCGAGGGGGAACTCGCTAGGGCCGGATCGGTGTTCCCCCTCGCTCGCGCACGGGAGAGGGGGGCAGGGGGTGAGGGCTACCCCCTTACCACACCAGCTCGCCGTATGGCTCGATCGTGGTTCCCCAGAAGTGCAGCCCCGGCGCGGCTTCGACCCAGCGGCCTGCGGGAATTGCCGCGATGGCGCTGGAGAAGCCGGTCTCATTCGTGATGCTGTTCAGTTCAGGACCGAACGCGCGGGGCACAAACTCGGCCAGCTCGTCCACCGACCAGCGGTGGTCGGCCCGAAGGGTCTTGATGACCTTTGGCTGCGACATCAGCGCGTAGCTGTAGCCGAACGAGCCGAAGAGCATCCCGCTAACATCCTGGGCGGCGTCGCTCGCCAGGAAGGCGACGAGCGGCGCGACATTGTCCGGGTCGCGCTCCGTGCCAATGGCAAGTTCGCTCGGCAGTTTGCCGGTCTCGGCCAGCGCGGCCTCGCGGGCGCGCGGGATCGAGTCAATCATCCTGGTCGAACCACTGGGCAAGATTGCGTTGGCGGTGACGTGCGAGCGCGCCAGCGCCGCCGCGCAACTGAGCGTCAGCCCGATGATGCCGGCTTTGGCGGCAGCATAGTTCGGCTGCCCCGGCGCGCCGAAGGCTGACGTCGAGGACATGTTGATGATCCGTCCGCTCTGTTGCTCCCGAAAGCGCATTGACGCCCACTTGCAGACGTTGAACGTCCCCTTCAGGTGAACCTGGAGGACGGCGTTCCACTCCTCCTCGCTCATGTTGAAGACCATGCGGTCGCGCAGAATCCCCGCGACGTTGACGACGATGTCGAGCCGCCCGAAGGTGTCCACCGCTTGCTGCACCATGCCTTCGACAGCACGGTGGTCTGCGACTGAGTCAGTGTTCGCGACCGCCTGGCCGCCCGCCGCGCGGATCTCCGCGACGGTCGTGGCCGCCGGCCCGGTATCGTTGCCGCTCCCATCGAGGCTCGTCCCCAGGTCATTGACGACGACCGCCGCGCCCTCCCGCGCTAGCAGCCGCGCAATCCCATGCCCAATGCCCCGCCCCGCGCCCGTCACCAGCGCCACCTTACCATCCAGCGTACCCATTGCTCCTCCAAGAGGTTCATGCAACGCAGAGGACGCGGAGAACGCAGAGGGCGCAGAGTTGAATGAGATTCGTCAGGCCATCGTGGTCGGACAGAAACCAGCCATGTGGTATCACTACCGTGCCTTCTCTCGTTCCCTCTCTGCGAACACTGCGTTCTCCGCGTCCTCTGCGTTAAAATCCCGTCACGCTTTCGCGTCGAAATAGGCCCGGCGTTCCCAGACGTCCACGCCGGGGGCGAGTGGTTGCCAGGTGGCCGGGTCGGCCTGCATGGCGGCAGTGCCGTGCGGCGCGCCGGGTGTGGCGGCGGGCGGCGTGTCGGTCAGGCCGAAGGTGTCTGGGTAGAGGGCGGCGAGTTCGGCCGGCTCCCAGCGGCGCTCAGCGCGCAGCACGCCCGCGAGCTCCCAGTGCGAGTAGAGCGAAATCTGGTTGCCGCGCACGCCGAAGAAGTGGCCGTTGATGCTGGCTGCGTGGTCGCTGGCGAGATACGCGACCATCGGCGCGACGTTGGCGGGGTCGCCCTCCGTGCCTCCGGCCAGTTCGCTCGGCAGTTTGCCGCCGTGCTCCTGGGCGAATTGCTGGCCGCGCGGCGTCGAGTCAATCATCCGGGTCGTCGCGAAGGGCAGAATGGCGTTGGCGGTGACGCCGTAGCGCCCCAGACTGTTCGCCAGCACGGCGGTGAAGCCGAGCAGCCCGTACTTCGCCGCGCCGTAATTCGGCTGGCCGGGACTGCCCCAGGCCGACACGCTGGAGAAGTTGATGATGCGCCCGCCGCCCTGCGCCCGCATGAGCGGCGAGGCGTGGCGCACCGTGTTGAAACTGCCGTTGAGATGGACAGCGATCACGGCGTCCCATTCGACCTCGCTCATGTTGAAGATCATCCGGTCGCGCAGGATGCCGGCGATATTCACGACAATGTCAATGCGCCCAAAGATGTCCACCGCCTGTTGGACCATCGCGCCCGCCGCCGCGAAGTCAGCCACCGAGCCGGTGTTCGCCACCGCGCGTCCGCCCGCCGCCGTGATCTCGCGCGCCACCTGCGCCGCGACCGACTCGTCGGCTCCCTGGCCGCCCAGTGCCGCGCCAAGATCATTGACCACCACCGCCGCGCCCTCTTGGGCCAGCAGTAGCGCCACCGCCCGGCCAATCCCCCGTCCCGCGCCCGTCACCAGCGCCACTTTGCCTTCCAGATTACCCATTGTCCCTCCTAACTGGGGACGATGTCACCACAGAGGACACAGAGAGCACAGATTGAAATGAGAAGATCCTACATAGTCGTTTCTCTCCGGTCCCTTCTGTGCTCTCTGTGTCCTCTGTGGTTAATTCGTCCCCCGCAGTA
>DASUBC010000357.1:0-2712 GCA_035763465.1 Thermomicrobiales bacterium | reverse complement strand
ACTCGACCGCGCCATCAAGGCAGCGCAGGCGAAGGGCGCGAAAGTCTCCCGCGACGACTGGAAGTTTGCCAACTGGGATCCGACAAAAGACTACACCGACGCTGACTACAAGGCGCTGAAATGATGAGCGGGTTGCAGGTTGTAGGTTGACAGGTTGCAGGTTTCTTCGGTCAGCGCGAGCGCTTGTCCGCAAGAACCTGTAACTTGTAACCTGCAACCTGCGACCCTCCCCGGAGTAAACAAATGCCTCGCCCGAACATCCTCATCGTCCTGACCGACCAGCAGCAGGGCGCGATGCTGGGGTGCGCTGGCGCCGCCGGGCTGCATACGCCGGCGATGGACCGATTAGCGACGACGGGCACGCGGTTCGACCGGGCATTCTGCACGACGCCGCAGTGCTCGGCGTCGCGCGCGTCGCTCATGACCGGGCTGTATCCGCATCGGCACGGCGTGCTGAGCAATATCCCCGACACCACCTTTGGCCCGCGCCAACTCCCCCAATACCTGCCCAGCGTGGGCCAGATACTCCATGATGCCAGCTATCACACGGCCTACTTCGGCAAGTGGCACCTGGGCGCAGCGGGCGAAGCGACGAGCAATCCGCTGGCCTACGGCTTCGACCACTTCGTGCCACCACCAGGGCACGCGGAACAGGAGGGCGAGGGCGACCTCGCGATGGAGGCTGCCTCTTATCTGGCGGAGTACACCGGCGCGCAGCCATTGCTGCTGCTCGCATCGTTCAACGATCCGCACGGCGTCTACGCGCTGCGCCGCGTCACCCGGCCATTGGAGACTGAGGGCATCACGCTGCCGGCCAGTTTCGACGACGACCTGGCGACGAAGCCGGCCGCGCAGCGCACCTACCGCGACGAAGACCAGCCGGCGGCGCTGCCGCTCGACGAGGCGACCGCGCGCCGCTATCTGGCCTGGTACGCCTGCATGGTCGAGCGCGCCGACGGCTACCTGGCGCGCCTGCTCACCGCGCTCGACAGCCGGCCCGCACTGGCCGCCAACACCGTCGTCGTCTTCGCCTCGGACCACGGCGACCTCGCCTGCGCGCACCGCCTGCCCTTCAAAGGCCCCTGTATGTACGAAGAACTGGTGCGTGTGCCGCTGCTGGTGCAGGGGCCGGGCATCACGCAGGGCGCCGTGCGCTCAGAACTGGTGACGCTGGCCGACCTGCTGCCGACGCTCTGCGACCTCGCGCAAGCGACCACGCCGGCCGGGTTGGACGGCCAGAGCCTGCTGCCCTTGCTGCACGGCGCGACGCCCCCCTGGCGCGACGCCGTGATCGGCCAGTATCACGGCAAGCAGCGCTGGTTCTGTCCCATCCGGATGGTGCGAACCGCCACCCAAAAGTTCACCCTGTACACGACCGGCGAGCGCGAACTCTACGACCTGGAGGCCGACCCCGCCGAACGGCACAACCGCGCCGGCGACCCCGGCTACGCCGCGATCGAACGCGACCTGGCCGGCCGCCTGGCCACCTGGATGGAAACTGAGGGCGATCCCTTCCCGCACGTCCGTGCGACCGACCGCGAGGGGCGGTGACGATGGCTCGGTGAACGCCCCCTCGGCCCCCCAATTCTGGGCGGAGAGCGTTGGTCTAACTCCGGGGTATCCTGACAGCCCCGGCGCATGGATGAGCTACTCCCCCCAGAATTGGGGGGCCGAGGGGACCGCGCGCTCCGCTTCCAGTGCGACGACCGGCGAGAACAGCAGCCAGAGCGCCGCGCCGAGGCTGCCGGTGATACCAACCAGCAAAGTCGGGCGCAGGCCGATCCAGCCGCCGAGCGCGCCGCCGATCAGCAGGCCGAGCAGCGTCGCGCTCCCTTCGATGACGCGCAGGCTCGCGCCAACCCGGCCGAGCAGGCGATCGGGCACAACCATTTGCAGCAGGCTCGTCTGCGCGATGTCGCCGACGGTGTTCGCCGCGTCCGCACCCTGCGACGCGGCCAGCAGCGACACCTGCACCCACAGCGGCCCGGCCGCCGCCGGAGTCAGGAAGGTCGCCAGCCGGTAGATCAGAAATGAGCCGAGGAGCGTGCGGCCCAGTCCCCAGCGGCGAGCGGCGCGTTCGCCGACGAGCGCGCCCGCGAACGCGCTGATGCCGCCCAGCCCGAAGAGCACGCCGAGCAGGGCGGGCGGCAGGCGTAACTCCTCCGTCAGAAAGAGCAGCAGCACGGCGACGAACAGGTTGATGAAGAGCAGATTCGTCGCGGTGAAGCCAGCCAGCGCGCGAAGCACCGGATCGCCGCCGATGGCGCGCAGCCCCGTCACGATGGCGCGCCGCATGCCTTCAGGCGGCGCATTGGTCGGTTCAGCGGACGTTGGGTCCGGCTCGGGCGCGCGAATCAGCCAGAGCGAGCCGGCGGAGACGACGAACGAGAGCGCGTCCGCGAGCACGGCAAACGGCGCGGTGAACGCCTGCACCAGCACGCCGGCCAGCCCGAAGCCGGCGACTTCCGCGACCGAATTGCTCGCCGCCAGTTTGCTGTTCCCTTCGACCAGGCGCTCCGCGCCGACCAGTGCCGGCAGGTAGGCGCGGTAGGCGACCTCGAACAGAATGGAGAGCACGCTCACGACCACGGCGACGGCGTAGAGTTGCGCCAGGCTAAGCACCCCAGCCACTGCCGCCAGCGGCACCGTGCCGAGAGCCGCCGCCCGGCCCAGATCCGCCGCAATCAGCACCGGCCGCCGGCGCAGGCGGTC
>DASUBC010000356.1:0-10493 GCA_035763465.1 Thermomicrobiales bacterium | reverse complement strand
CACCGGCACGGTCCCGATCACCGTCACCGGCGGCGCCAGCAAGCTGACGTTGCATCGTCCCGCCGGTGTCGCTGCGCGAATCGCGGTGACGAGCGGTTTCACCAATCTGGTCTTCGATGGGCGACGTATCGGCGGTGGCGCAGACCGGCAGTGGGCGACCCCGGACTACGACCGCGCCACCGACCGCTACGATGTCCGCGTCACCGGCGGAGCCAGCGACCTGACAGTTGATGTAGGCGTGTAAGGGCGGCAAGGCGGGCTACCCCGGATTTCAATCCGGGCTAGGGGCTGTGGCCACGCAGTCCCGTGCGCGGGACTGGGTTCGCTGCCAGGCCGGGACTGATTGTTGAGCGCACAGGTAGGCCAACCCCAGTCCCGCAGGGACTTTGTGGCGGCGGAGCCGCCCTTGGCGCCGAATGAATTCGGCGCCACCCTCAACGCCACCGCGCCTGTCTACGCGTACCGCGCCGACCTGATCTCACTGCCCGCCTGTCCGCCCTGCCTGTTCGCCAGCCCGTCGCGCGCGTACAATGCCGCTGTGATACGTGTGAACTGTCAAGGCTAGGAGGCGTGCGGTGGACTTCGCGTTCTCCCCTAAAGTGCAGAATTTGCAGGCGCGACTGACCGCCTTCATGGACGAACAGGTCTACCCCAACGAGCAGATGTATCGTGACCAGCTGAATGCCGGCCCGACGCGCTGGCAGATTCCACCGATCATGGAGGAACTGAAGCGCCAGGCGCGGGCGGCGGGCCTCTGGAATCTCTTCCTGCCGGAGAGCGACTACGGCGCGGGGCTGACCAACTTCGAGTACGCGCCGCTGGCTGAGATCATGGGGCGCTCCCCGATCGCGCCGGAAGTCTTCAACTGCGCCGCGCCCGACACCGGCAACATGGAAGTGCTGGTGCGCTACGGCACGACAGAACAGCAAAACCGCTGGCTCGTGCCCTTGCTGAATGGTGAAATTCGCTCCTGCTTCGCGATGACCGAACCGGAAGTCGCCTCGTCCGACGCGACGAACATCGCGACGCGCATCGAACGCGACGGGGACGACTACGTGATCAACGGCCACAAGTGGTGGACTTCCGGCGCGGGCGACCCACGCTGCCGAATCGCTATCGTCATGGGGCGCTCGAATCCCGCCGCGCCGCGCCACGAGCAGCAGTCCATGATTCTGGCGCCGCTCGACACACCGGGCGTGCGGATCGTGCGGACCCTGCCGGTCTTCGGCTTCGATGAAGCGCCGCACGGCCACGCCGAGGTAATCTTCGAGAACGTGCGTGTGCCGGCCGCCAATATGCTCTGGGGTGAGGGCAAAGGCTTCGCCATCGCGCAGGGGCGGCTGGGGCCGGGGCGCATCCACCACTGTATGCGCTCGATCGGCGCGGCCGAGCGGGCGCTGGAGATGCTGGTCAGGCGCGTCAAAGAGCGCGTCGCGTTCGGCAAGCCGCTCGCCGAACAGGGCGTGATCCAGGAATGGATCGCCGACTCGCGCATCGAACTCGACCAGGCGCGGCTCCTGACGCTCTACGCCGCGCAGAAGATGGACACGGTCGGCAATAAGGAAGCGCGTGGCGAGATTGCGATGATCAAGATTGTCGCGCCGAACGTCGCCTTGCGCGTGCTCGACCGCGCGATCCAGGCGCACGGTGGCGCGGGTGTCACCGACGACTACCTCGCATCCGCCTGGGCGCTCCAGCGCACTCTCCGTCTCGCCGACGGCCCGGATGAAGTCCACCGCGCCGCGATCGCCAAGCTCGAGCTGCGGAAGCACCGATAAAGAGTCGCAAGTGTGAAGGTCGCAGGTCGCAGGTCTCTTCGGATGAGGCGGTGGCTTCCTATCGTCACCGCGCTCGCCAATGGCGCTGCCCTCCGATAAGTCGCGTGCAGCCGTACCCCATGTCGATCTGGGCGGATGCCGTTCGTATAGAAGGTGAGCAGCCGGCAGGGAGCCGGCCAGCACACCGAGGAACGAACGATGCGCGCTCGACGTGAATGATACGCGCCCGCAAGGGGCATGGAGCGCCTGCTGGTGAAGGGAGTCCACAATGCCTGAGCCACAAACCCTGCTGACTGGTCTCGTGGTCGGCGAGTCGCCGCGCTGGCACGAGGGCCGGCTCTGGTTCTCGAATTGGGGCGCGCAAGAGATCATGACCCTCGATGCTGAGGGCAACAGCGAGGTTATCGCGCACAGTCCGACCATCGCGGGCTATTGTATCGCCTGGCTGCCCGATGGCCGCCTTCTCGTGACGGGGCAGAATCTCCTGCGCCGGGAGCACGACGGGTCACTGGTCACCCACGCCGACCAGAGCGGCCTTTCCCGCTATGGCTGGAACGAGATCGTGGTGGACGGGCGCGGGAACATCTACGTGAACAGTGTCGGCTTCCGATTCGGCGAAGAAGAGTTCCGGCCGGGGATCATCGCCCTAGTCACGCCGGATGGCGCGGTGCGCCAGGTAGCCGACAACATCGCGTTTCCCAACGGCATGGTCATCACCCCCGATAACAAGACCCTCATTGTCGCCGAGTCCTTCGCCGGCAAACTCACGGCGTTCGATATCGCCGCCGACGGCGGCCTGTCCAACCGGCGTGTCTGGGCAGACGTGAGTGGCGACGGTATCTGCCTCGACGCGGAGGGCGCCGTCTGGTGCTCCGTCGTGCATGACGGCAATCCCGCGTGCCTCCGCGTCCGCGAAGGCGGCCAGGTGCTCGACCGCATCCCACTTGAGCGCCCCTGCTTTGCCTGTATGCTCGGCGGCGAGGATGGCCGGACCCTATTTATGATGGTGGCGGAGTGGTGGGGCGTGGAGCGCATGGGCGAGCTGTTCAGCTCGTCGCGCACTGGCCAGGTTCTGACCACCCGCGCGCCGGCGCCGCACGTTGGCTGGCCGTAGGCGCAGACCGTGCGGCGGGGTCTGCTACAGAACTGGAACCTCAGCCGGCCGAACCGATGCCGGCGGCGGCAGCAAGGAGGAATACCGATGAAGCAGTACCTGCTCAGTATCTATCAGCCCGATGGCCCGACACCTCCGCCTGAGTTCCTGGAGCAGGTGATGCGGGATGTAGATGCCCTGATCGCGGAGACCAAGGCCGCCGGTGTGTGGGTCTTTAATGGCGGCTTGCACCCGCCGAGCACAGCGACGGTGATGCGGCTCGGGGGCGACGAGGTGCTCATTACCGACGGCCCATTCGTCGAGGGTAAGGAGCACATCGGCGGGTTCCTGATCATCAAAGCGCCTGACCTTGACGCCGCGCTCGCGTGGGGCCGCAAGCTGGCTCGGGCGATTCCGCTTCCGATCGAGGTGCGACCGTTCCAGGATGACGCAGAGGACTGATACGCGGGATGTCGACCTTGCCTCGCTCGGCGATCGAACAGGTATTCCGCGCGGAGTACGGCCGCGCGGTAGCCGTCCTAGTCCGGGCGTTCGGTGATATTGACGTCGCCGAGGAAGCGGTGCAAGAGGCGTTCACTGCGGCGGTGGAGCGGTGGCCAGCCGCCGGTCTGCCGCCCAGTCCGGCGGGCTGGATCATCACTACCGCCCGCAACCGGGCGATCGATCGCCTTCGCCGGGAGGCGTCCCGCGCGGACCGACACGCCCAAGCGGCCCTGTTGCACGCCCACGACGAACCGGCCGAGGAGGGCGCTGTGCGTGACGACCGGCTGCGCCTCATCTTCACCTGCTGCCACCCGGCGCTCGCCCCCAGCGCCCAGGTCGCGCTGACGCTCCGGCTCCTGGGCGGGCTGACCACCACCGAGATCGCGCACGCCTTCCTGGTTCCCGAGCCGACGATGGCCCAGCGGCTCGTCCGCGCCAAGGGCAAGATTCGCGACGCACGCATCCCGTACCGGGTGCCGGACGAGGCCGACCTGCCGGATCGCCTGCGCGCCGTGCTGGCGGTCATCTATCTCATCTTCAACGAGGGCTACACGGCGAGCGCGGGCGACCAGCTGGTTCGCGCGGACCTCTGCGCGGAGGCGATCCGTCTCGGCCGGCTCCTGATCGAGCTCATGCCCGACGAACCGGAGGCGCTGGGGCTGCTCGCGCTGATGCTGCTCATCGAGGCCCGGCGCGCCGCCCGCACCACTACCGCCGGCGACCTCGTGCCGCTGGCCGACCAGGACCGCGACCGCTGGGATCGGTCTCTCATCTTCGAAGGCCAGGCGCTCCTCCGGCGCTGCCTGCGGCGTAACCAGCCCGGTCCGTACCAGCTCCAGGCGGCGATCCAGGCCGTCCACAGCGATGCGCCGACCGCAAGCGCCACGGACTGGAGGCAGATCGTGCTGCTATACGACCAGCTGCTGGCGCTCGCCCCTGGCCCGGTCGTGGCCCTCAACCGCGCGGTCGCGGTAGCCGAGGTCGCGGGACCGGCGGCGGCGCTCGCCCTCGTTGACAACCTCGGTCTCGACGGCTACTACCTGTTCCACGCCGTCCGTGCCGATCTGCTCCGTCGCCTGGACCGCACTGCTGAGGCGGCTCAGGCGTACGAGGCGGCGATCGCCCGCACTGAGAACGCCGCCGAGCGCGTCTACCTGCAACGCCGCCGTGAGGCGCTCGCCCACACGCGCTGAGGCGGTTGCAGCCTATACGCCCAGCTGCTCGACCAGCAGCGCCTTGTGGACATGCATCCGGTTCTCCGCCTGGTCGAAGATGATCGAGCGCGGGCCGTCGGCGACCTCGGCGGCGACTTCCTGACCGCGCAGCAGCGGCAGGCAGTGCATGAAGAGCGCCTGTGGGCCGGCGGCGTCCAGCAGCGCGCTGGTGACACGGTACGGCTCCAGGATATTCAGTGAGAGGCCACCCGGATCGCCCATGCTGCGCCAGACGTCGGTGTAGACAATCTCCGCGCCCGCGACGCCTTCGTGTGGGTCGTGGACGACGCGAATCTCCGCGCCGCTGGCCGCCGCCAGGCGCTCGGCGCGGGCCAGGATGTCGGGTTCGGGCGCGCGTTCCACCGGGCAAACCGCGCGGATGTTCAGTCCGAGCAGCGCGCCCGCGACGAGCAGTGTATTCAGCATGTTGTTGGCGACGCCAACATACGCGAGCGTGTGCCCGCGCCAGCCGCCGAGGTATTCGCGCACCGTCAGCATGTCCGCCAGCCCCTGCGTGGGGTGGAAGAGGTCGGAGAGGCCGTTGATCACCGGCACATCGGCGACGGTGAGGCCGACGATATCCTCGTGCTTCACGACGCGCGCCATGATCGCGTCCACGTAACGCGCCATGACGCGCGCGGTGTCCTCGATTGTCTCGCCCCGCCCAAGTTGCAGGTCGTTGGCGGAGAATTGCAGGCCGTGGCCGCCGAGCTGGGCGATGCCGGCCTCGAACGAGACGCGCGTGCGCGTGGAGGGCTTCTGGAAGATCAGCGCGACGGTTTTGCCGCGCAGCAGGTGATCGTGCAAGACACCCCGCCGGCGCTCATCCTTCAGCGCCGCCGCGCGGTCGAGCACGCGCGTGTACTCGTCGGCGGTGAAGTCATCGTCGGCGATGAAGTCGCGCCCTTGCACTGAGGCGGTGACGGTCATGGTCCCTCCCTGTGGAGGGGATAGGGGATAGGGGATAGAGGGTAGTCTCTCGTCAGCATCGTGCTGGTAAACTAGCATCGCGCCGACAGAAGCACTACCCCCTATCCCCTATCCCCTATCCCCCCGTAAAAAAGACCCGGTCGCCGGCGTCGCCGAGGCCGGGACGGATATAGCCGCGCTCGTCGAGTTCGCGGTCGAGCGCGGCGACAAAGATCTCCACGTCGGGATGCGCCGTTGTGAGTTGCATGACACCGTAGGGCGCGGCGACTAGGCCCAGGTAGGTGATGCGCTCGGCGCCGACCTCTTTGACGAGACTGACGGCGCTGACGGCCGAGCCTCCGGTCGCCAGCATCGGGTCAACGACGAGGCAGCGCCGCGCCTGGCCGCTGCCGAGCGTGCGATTGTAATACGGCACCGGGCGCAGCGTCGCTTCGTCGCGGTACAGGCCGAGGTGCCAGACCCGCGCGCGGGGCAGCACGCGCAGCAGCGGCTCGACCATCGCCAGGCCCGCGCGCATGATCGGCACGATCGCGACCTCTTCGGCCAGCGTCACGCCAGTCATTGGTTCGAGCGGCGTATCGATCGCCAGGTCACGCACCGGCAGGTCAGCCAGCGCTTCATACGCGAGCAGCATGGTCAGTTCGCCGAGTAGTTCGCGGAAGCGCGGCGGCTCTGTGTCAGCGGCGCGCAGCAGCGTCAGTTGCGCGCCGACCAGCGGGTGGGTGGCGATATGCAGCCGGGGCTGGCACAACGCCTCCGCGCGCGCCGGCTGCGCCCGCCCGGCCATCGGAGTTGGCCGCGCTCCTTCCACCACGCCAATCTCTCCTCACCACGCAAGAAATGCCAGCCGCCGCGTGACAGCAGTCAGCGCGGCAGATGGGCAGTATACACGGTTAGTCGTGAGTGCGTGAGTCGTGAGAAGGTTCAGATCAGCGCCATGTCTGTCTACCGGCGCAGAGCCATCCCGACGATCTCACGACTCACGCACTCACGCTCTCACGACTTCGCTACCGGCACACGGCCGGTGGGGCGCTCATCACCCATGCCCTGATTCGGGCACGATCCAGGGTTGGCCGGCACTCGCGGAAACCCAGGCGTTAGCCGTGGGATTGAAGAAGTCCACCGCGATCCAGCGTGCTTTCCCTTGCTCATCGGTGTGACGATGCACGCGGAACTGGTAGCTCGAGGTGTCGGGCGCTTCGGCGCCGGCAGGCCGCACCACGTTCGAGGTGCGCGTCACGCGCACGGTGGCGATGCCGCCGTGATTCGTCGCGGCCGGATCCCAGGACACCAGCTCGACCTTGATGTCGCTGTAACTAATGCTGGTGAGCTTGCCGGCCTGGAGTTCGCCCTGGTCACGCTGGAGAATCGGAATGGTGTAGTCATGATAGGCGAAGGCGGTCAGCGCGGCGTTCGCGTCAATGTCGAACTGGTCGCCGGGCTTGACGCTCCGCAGCCCATAAAACTCCTGGAAGAAGGCGTTCAGTTCCGGCAGAATCGAAGACGCAGTTGGCTGGTTGATCAGGTCGGAGACCCAGGCGGACGCGCCAGGATTATAGAAGTCGTAGGCGACCCAGGTGACGTGTTTGGCGTCGCCCGCGATCGGCTGGCGGCGCAGCCGGTACTGGTACGTGGCGGTCTGGTCGTTCTTCTGGTTACCCGCGCTGGTCGTGTGCATGGTGCGGGTCAATTCGGCGACCGCCGTGCCGCCGCCATTGTTGCCCTGGTCCCACTGCACCAGTTTGACGCCGATGTCGGTGTACGTGACCGCGAGCAATTTGCCCGCCTGTGCGTCGGCGACGTCCTGCTGCAAGAGGTCAATTGTGTATTCCTGGTAGGGTGGCGCGGTCAATCCGCGGGTGGTGGCGATATCGAACTGCCCGCCGGGCGCCAGCGTGCGGGCCTTGTAGAAGGTGGTGAAGAAGGTCTGGAGTTCGCTGGTGTAGTCCTTCGCCACCTCGATGGGAACCGCCTGGGCCTCCGGCGTCGGCGTGGTGGCCGGCACGATAATTGTCGTCAGCCCGCTGCCAGTCGGCGCCGTGGTCGCGGTAGGCGCCGTGACCGCCGCCGACTTCGTTGGCTCCGGCGCGCTGGTAGCGGTCGGCGCTTTCGTTGGCGCCTTTGTGGGCGCCTTCGTCGCGGTGGGCGGCCGGGTGGTCGCAGTCGCGATGGGGATGCTTGTCGCCGTGGCGGTTGGGGGTATGCTGGTAGCGGTGGCGGCGCTCGTCGCGGTCGCCGTCGGCGCGGTTGTATTGACATTGCCGCCGGTTTGCGTCGGACCGGAGCACGCGGCGAGCGTCAGCGCGAGCGCCGCCAGCGCGACCGCGAGGCGGTGCAAGCGTCCACTGGCGCGTAGCCATGCGTCTATTCGCACGTCTTACCCTCCTGCATCGCGCGTAGGCGCGGCGATGCCCTACCTGGTATAACGTAGCGGGTAGCGCGAAATCTCGCAACAGTACGCCGTGCTATCATCGCTGATGCTCCTTCTATTGTTCGGTGCATAGGCACACTTCTTGACTGGTGTCGCGTATCGTTAAGTGAGGATCACGCTTGGTGGCAGAGTAACAAGGCAATGGTATCATGGTGGCAAGCAAGTAGGGCAATGGAGGTCAGGATGCGGCGCGTGAAGATCATCGTGGAACACCATCCCGAAGGCTACCTGGCCTATCCACTGGGCTTGCAAGGAATCGTCGTTGGCGAAGGGGAGACGTACGAAGCAGCCCTGGCTGACGTCACATCGGAGATCCAATTCCATCTCGAAACCTTTGGCCCCGATGTGCTCGATTGCGAGCGTGGTGTCGAGGCGTAGAAAGTCTACTGCTCCTACCTTTCGTCTTCCTGGCGATGCACGTCCCCATTAGAGGAAACATGGACTTCGCGTTGACGCCGGCGCAAGAGGCACTGCGGGCGCGGGTGCGGGCGCTCTGCGGCCAGTTCCCCGACGCGTACTGGCGCCGGCTGGACCAGGAGCGCGCCCACCCCGAGGAGTTCGTGCAGGCGTTGACGGCGTCCGGCTACCTGGCGGCGCTCATCCCGCGCGAGTATGGTGGGCTGGGCCTCGGTGTCACCGAGGCGAGTATCGTGCTGGAGGAGATCAATCGGTCGGGTGGCAGTTCGGCGGCCTGCCACGCCCAGCTGTATATTGTGGCCGCGCTCGTCCGGCACGGCAGCACGGACCAAAAGGCACGCTGGCTGCCGGAGATCGCGGCGGGCCGGCTGCGCTTGCAGGCGTTCTCCGTGACCGAGTCCGAAGCAGGCTCCGACACGACCAGTATCAGCACGCTGGCCCGGCGCGAGGGCGACGGCTACATCGTCAACGGCCACAAGAACTGGACCAGCCGCATCGAGCACTCCGACCTCTTACTGCTGCTGGCGCGCACGGTGCCGCGCGGCGACGTGGCGGACCGCACACATGGTCTGAGTCTCTTCCTCGTAGATTTGCGCGAAGCGCGCCAGCAGCCGGGCGCGTTGCAGGCGCGGCGCGTCCGCACCATGTTCAACTATGAGACATATCAGGTGGCGTACCGCGACCTCCGCCTGCCGGCCGAGAGCCTGATCGGTGAGGAAGGGCGCGGCTTCCGCTACATCATTGACGGCTGGAACGCCGAGCGCATCCTACTCGCCGCCGAGTGTATCGGCGACGGCGCCTGGTTCATCGAGCGCGCGGCGCGCTATGCGCGCGAGCGGACCGTCTTCGGCCGCCCGATCGGCCAGAACCAGGGCGTGCAGTTCCCACTGGCCCGCGCGCACGCGGCGCTCGTCGCCGCCGACTTGCTACGCTATAAAGCCGCCTGGCTCTTCGATACCGGCCAGCGTTGCGGCGCAGAGGCCAACATGGCGAAACTGCTGGCCTCGGAAGCGAGCTGGGCCGCCGCCAACGCCTGCCTCGACACGCACGGCGGCAACGGCTTCGTGGACGAGTACGACGTCGAGCGCAAGTTCCGCGAAACGCGGCTTTTTCAGGTCGCGCCGGTCAACAACAATCTGGTGCTGGCCTATGTCGGGCAGCATGTGCTGGGACTACCGAAGTCGTATTGAGAGTGACGAGTGACGAGTGACGAGTGACGAGTGGGCTTGGGTCAGCGTGGTGGTAAGCCGACGAACGTGGCCCTCGGCGGCACCACGCCAGAAGCCCAGCACCGCGCCGACACGAACCCACTCGTCACTCATCACTCATCACTTCGCGAGGAAGCCTATGAAGCCGGCCTCTCCGTTACCACTATCGGGCCTGCGCGTCGTGGCGCTGGAGCAGGCGGTCGCGGCGCCGTTTTGCACGCGGCAGTTGGCCGACCTCGGCGCGGGCGTCGTCAAGGTCGAGCGGCCGGATGGCGGCGATTTCGCGCGCGGCTATGACGGCGACCTCCAGGGCATCTCCGGTCACTTCGCCTGGCTCAACCGGGGGAAGCGCAGCATCGTCCTCGACTTGAAGTCGCCGGACGGGCGCGAGGCGCTGGACCGCCTGCTGCTGCGCGCCGACATCTTCGTTCACAACCTCGGTCCCGGCGCGGTCGAGCGGCTGGGTTTCGGGTGGGCGACGCTGGCGGAACGGCGTCCGGAACTGATCTGGTGCGGCATCTCGGGCTATGGGCCGGACGGTCCGTACCGCGACCGCAAAGCCTACGACACGCTGCTCCAGGGCGAAGCGGGTGCGCTCGGCCTGACCGGCAGCCCGGCGGAGCCAGCGAAAATCGGCGTCTCGGTCGCCGACATCGGCGCGGGGTTGCACGCCTGCACGGCGATCCTCGCGGCGCTGCACGGTCGCGCGGCCAGCGGGCGGGGGACGCGGATTGACATCTCGATGCTCGAATGCCTGGTCGAATGGGCCACGCCGGCGCTCTACCACTGGCTTGGCACCGGCGAGGAGCCGCGTCGCGCGGGCCAGCGCCACAACCTGATCGTGCCCTACGGCGTCTATCGCTGCGCCGATGGCGCGGTCAACTTCGCCGTGCAGAACGATCGCGAGTGGCGGCGCTT
>DASUBC010000355.1:0-2531 GCA_035763465.1 Thermomicrobiales bacterium | reverse complement strand
TGCGCCTGCTCTTCGCGCGCATCGGCCACCCGCACTGCCCGAACTGCGGCCTGCCAATCACGCAGCAGTCGCCGCAGCAGATCGTGGACGCGCTCCAGGCACTGCCCGAAGGCACGCGGCTGCTGATCCTCGCGCCGCTCGTGCGCGACCGCAAGGGCGAGCACCTGGGCCTCTTCGAGGACGCCCGCCGCGCTGGCTTCGTCCGGGTGCGCGTCAACGGCGCGGTCTACGAACTGGACGAGGCGCCGAAGCTGGCGAAGTATAAGAAGCACACGATCGAAGTCGTGGTAGACCGTGTCGTCATCCGCCGGCACAACGTCGAGCAGGAGTTGCACGGCGACGGCAGCGACCCCGACCGGACGCGGCTGCTCGATTCGGTCGAGACGGCGCTGAAACTCGGCGGTGGCATCATTCACGCGGCCACCGTGCCAACTGAAGACGGCGTAGAACCGGAAGAGTTGACCTTCTCAGAGCACTTCGCCTGCCCGAACTGCGGTTTCAGCGTCGGCGAGATCGAGCCACGCAACTTCTCGTTCAACTCGCCGCAGGGCGCCTGCCCGGCCTGCACCGGCCTCGGCATGGTGCAGGAGTTCGACCCCGAACTGGTCATCCCGAACCATGACCTGACGCTAGGCGAGGGGGCGGTGCAGCCCTGGGTGCGCGCCAGCCAGAGCGCGTCCGGCTACTACACCGCCATTCTGGAGGCGCTGGCGAAGCACTACGGTTTCTCGACCAGGGCGCCAGTCAAAGACCTGTCGCCGGCGGCGCTCGACCTCGTGCTCTATGGCAACAACGGCGAGGTGATCAAGGTCACGTTCCCTGGTTCCAATGGCCGCGCCCGAACGCACGACATGACCTTCGAGGGAGTCATCCCGAACCTGAAGCGGCGCTACGGCGAGACGAGTTCCGATTACATTCGCGGCGAGATCGAACGCTACATGACCAGCCGGCCCTGCGCCGTCTGCGGCGGCTCGCGCCTGAAGCCGGAGGCGCTGGCAGTGACGATCGGCGGGCAGTCCATCGTGGACGTGACGCGGCTGGCGATCACCGAGGCGCTCGCCTGGGCGCGCTCACTGGATGCGCGCGACGGGCAGGCGACCCTCACGGAGCGCGAGACGCTGATCGCGCGGCAAGTCTTGAAAGAGATTCGCGAGCGGCTCGGCTTCCTGGTGGATGTCGGGCTGGATTACCTGACGCTCAACCGCGCGGCGGGCAGCCTGTCCGGCGGCGAAGCGCAGCGCATCCGGCTGGCGACGCAGATCGGGTCGAGCCTGATGGGCGTGCTCTACATCCTGGACGAGCCGAGCATCGGCCTGCACCAGCGCGATAACGCCCGCCTGATCAAGACACTGGAGCGCCTGCGCGACATCGGCAACACGCTGATTGTTGTCGAGCACGACGAAGACACGATGCGCGCCGCCGACTGGATCATTGACGTCGGGCCGGGCGCGGGCGAACACGGCGGCAAGATCATCGCCGAAGGGCCGTTCAACGCGATTGTGGCGAATAAGGACTCGCTGACGGGCGACTACCTCAGCGGGCGGAAGCAAATCCCGGTGCCGGAAACACGGCGGCCGGGCAACGGCAAGTCGCTGGTAATCACGGGGGCGCGTGAGAACAACCTGAAAAACGTTGACGTCGAGTTCCCGCTCGGCAAGTTCATCTGCGTCACCGGCGTCTCCGGCTCCGGCAAGAGTTCGCTGATCACCGACACGCTCTACCGCAAACTGGCGCAGCATTTCTACCGGGCGAAGGAGAAGCCGGGCGCGCACGACGCGGTGCTGGGCCTGGAGCACCTGGACAAGGTTATTGACATTGACCAGAGTCCGATCGGCCGCACGCCGCGCTCTAATCCGGCCACCTACACCGGCCTGTTCACGCCGATTCGTGAGCTCTTCGCGACGGTGCCGGAGGCGAAAGCGCGGGGCTACAAAGCGGGACGGTTCTCGTTCAACGTGAAGGGCGGGCGCTGCGAAGCCTGTCACGGTGAGGGCATCATCCAGATCGAGATGCAGTTCCTGCCCGATGTCTACGTGCCGTGCGAGGTCTGCCATGGCAAGCGCTACAATCGCGACGCGCTGGAGATTCGCTACAAGGGCAAGTCCATCGCCGACGTGCTGGAGATGACGGTCGAGGAAGCCTGCGCGTTCTTCGGCGCTATCCCGACGATCAACAACAAGTTGCAAACGCTCTACGACGTAGGACTTGGCTACATCCGCCTGGGGCAGCCGGCGACGCAACTCTCCGGCGGCGAGGCGCAGCGCGTGAAACTGGCGACTGAGCTGTCGAAGCGCCCGACCGGCAAGACGATGTACATCCTCGACGAGCCGACGACCGGGCTACACTTCGCGGATATTGACCGGCTGCTGCGGGTGCTGCACCGGCTGGCGGACGGCGGCAACACGGTGCTGGTGATCGAGCACAACCTCGACGTGATCAAGAGCGCCGACTACATCATTGACATCGGCCCCGAGGGCGGCCATCGCGGCGGCCAGATCGTCGCGACCGGCACGCCCGAAGAAATTGCCGAG
>DASUBC010000354.1:0-2342 GCA_035763465.1 Thermomicrobiales bacterium | reverse complement strand
GCAGTCTGTATACTACTACGCAATAAGATGCCTTTTCCTCGCTTGAAGACAGAAGACTTTCTGGCTAGTTCCCCTGTGCTGGAAGCGGTGGCGGAAGTTGGCGCTGATTGGGTCGTGTCACAGAGCATCGAAGTCATCACTGTCCTCGTCCGCCTCATCAGGGCTCGCGCCGCCTGTCTCTTCCCAGAGCGCGCGTACCGTCTCGCGGGCGATGCTATAGCTGAAGCCGCGCCGTTGCAAAAAAGCGGTCAGCTTCGCCCGGAACGTCTGGAAGTCGGCCCCGGTGAGGGCGCGCAGGCGGGTGCGGGCAGCGTCCAGCGCGCGCTGGTTGTCGCGTTCGGCGTCCACCACAGCATCGCTCGTCTCGCGATCCACCCCTCGCTGGCGTAGCTCCTGGGCGAGCGCATAGCTGGAGCGCGGACTGAAGCGCTCGCGCTGCTCCACCCAGTAGTCGGCGAACTCGCGGTCATTCAGCAGATGCTTCTCGGCGAGGCGATCCAGCACGCGGTCAACGACCTCGGCGGGTGGGGCGGTTCGCTTGCGGCGCGGCTGCAAGAGGCGGCGGCGCACCTCGGCGCGGCTACGCGGGCGCACTGTCAGAAAGCTGAGCGCGGCCTCCATCAGACGGCTCTCCTCGGCCAGCGCGCGCAGTCGCCCGACCTCCTCCTCACTCAGCTCGCGGCCAGGGACGAGCGCCTCGGCGATGACGGTCGCGCCGTCGAGCGAGAAGGTGTAGGAGTCATCTATGCTGATATGCCACCAGTCGGGGCGGCGTGGCGATGGGTCTACAGCGGTAATTTTCATCGTGTAGCGCTATTCCGCCGCGACATAGGCGACCTGGAAACAGGCGCGCCGCCCTCCACGATAAGAAAGACGGCGCTAATAGTTCGAAGCTGTTAGCCCTGCGTCGCGACAAGACCCGGCCTATCCTGATCGTGCGGTTCTTGTGGCTCCTGTGGCTCTTGCGGCTCCTGTGGGCTGCGCTGATCGGCCCCGGTCGGCTTCGCGGCGCGTGGTCGGCCGCCTTCGAGGGCAATGCTCAACACGTCGCGCGCGTCATCCACCGGATAGAAATGCATCTCGTCGCGCAACTCGCGCGGCAGGTCTTCGAGGTCGTATTCGTTGCGACGGGGGAAGATGACCGTGCGGATGCCCGCCCGGTGCGCCGCCAGCACCTTTTCTTTCAGCCCGCCAATTGGCAGCACCTTGCCACGCAGGCTGATCTCGCCGGTCATTGCCACATCCGAGCGGACGCGCCGTCCCGTCACCAGCGAGACAATCGCCGTCATCATCGTCACGCCCGCCGATGGCCCATCTTTGGGAATGGCCCCCTCTGGCACGTGGATGTGGAACGCGCGATTCTCGAAGGCGGTCGAGTCAATGCCCAGCGATTCGGCGTTCGAGCGGACATAGGTGAGCGCCGCCATCGCCGACTCTTTCATCACGTCGCCGAGCTGGCCGGTCAGCGTCAGCGTGTTCTCGCGGCTCGGCATCATCGCCGCCTCAACGAAGATGATGTCGCCGCCGACCGGCGTCCAGACGAGGCCCGTCACCACGCCGGGGCGATCCAGCCGCTCCGCCGTCTCCTCGAAGAAACGCGGCCGACCGAGCAACTCGCGCAGGCTATCCACCGTCACCGTGACGGGGCCTGGATGACCCTCCGCGATCTGGCGGGCGACCTTGCGGCAGACCGAACCAAGCTCACGCTCCAGGCTGCGCACACCCGCCTCGCGAGTATAGCCGCGGATGATGGCCGTCACGATCTCATCGGAAATGGAGATTTCGTCGGGCGTGAGGCCATTCGCCGCGATCTGCTTCGGGACGAGGTAGCGCCGCGCAATGTGCAGCTTCTCCTCCTCGGTGTAGCCGCTCAACTCCAGGATCTCCATCCGGTCGCGCAGCGCCGCCGGGATCGGGTCGAGCGAGTTGGCGGTGGCGATGAACATCACCTTTGAGAGGTCGAACGCCAGATCGAGATAGTTATCGCGGAACGAGAAATTTTGCTCCGGGTCAAGTACCTCCAGCAGCGCCGCCGAGGGATCGCCGCGCCAGTCGGAGGCGAGTTTATCCACCTCGTCGAGCATGAAGACGGGGTCATTGGTGCCTGCCCGGCGAATGGATTGCAGGATACGCCCCGGCATCGCGCCGATGTAGGTGCGGCGGTGGCCGCGAATCTCGGCCTCGTCGTGGATGCCGCCCAGCGACATGCGCACGAACTCGCGGCCCAGGGCGCGCGCAATCGAGTGACCCAGCGAGGTTTTGCCAACGCCCGGCGGCCCCACAAAGCAGAGAATCGGCTCACGGTTGATCATGTTGCTGGTGGGCGCGTTCGCCGGAGCGGT
>DASUBC010000353.1:0-2953 GCA_035763465.1 Thermomicrobiales bacterium | reverse complement strand
TCGGCGACGGTCGAGGTCTTGCCCGTCCCCGGTGGCCCCTGAATCAGCAGCACTTCGCCCGGCGCCAGCGCCAGCGCCGCGCCGACCGCCCGGCGCTGGTCATCGTTCAAGCTGGTGACCGGCGATACGCTGTCGGCTGCCTTCGCGGGTTCGGCTGTGCCAAGAATAATCTGAGCCAGACGGGGCAGTTCGGTGGCGTGCAGCTGCCGGCCGGTCGCGCCCGCACCGCGCGCCGCGCCGAGCAGGAAATCGGTCAGCCCCTGCGTCTGCCAGGACGAACGGAAGGGGAGCGCATCGAGCCGGTAGCGCCCGCCGGCGCTCGGCGGCAGGCTGTCGCGGAGTTCGACCGTCACCTCGTGCGCGCCGACCGCGTGCAGCGTCCCTTCGACCGAGAGCAATTCGCCGGGCGCACGATCGGCGGGCGTGACGAGCACCTGGTCGTCTTCGCGCAGGCGCGTCTCGATGCGCGCCGCGCGCGTGAAGTACACAACTGTCGCCCGCTCGCCGAGGAAACTGCCCGGCGCGAGGTCGCCGATACTCGTGCCCTCCTGCCCTTCGAGTGTCGCCAGTGGCGTTGTCGCCAGGTGATAGAGCGCCTCGCGGCCGGCGCGTTCTTCGTCCTGCAACTGGCGATGAAACCAGACCCAGTCGGCGTAGAGTTCTTGCGGCAGGTGATGGAAGAAGTTCGCGCCGGGCGCGCGGCCGGGTGTCCGCGCTGCCTCGCAGACGCCGCGCGCCGCCGCGACGCACATCTGGCAGGGCGGCGACGAGGCATTGAGCGCCCAGTCGCCGCCGACACCGCGCAGCCGGCGGCCGATGCCGGCGATGGTGTCAATGCGGTAGCGGTCGTAGCCGGTGAGCAGCCCAGACGCGGTCAGGTAGCCGAGATTGCGCGCCTGCGCCAGCAGGTCAAGCGCCCGGCCGCCGTCGCGCTCACCCGCCGCTCCCGCCAGTCGCGCCTGCGCGCGACGGACGATCGGGTGCTCCTCCAGCGGCACATTGTCCGCCGTCTCGTCGTCAAGCACTTCAATGACCGTGCGCGGCTCGCCAGCGCCGAGCGCCCGGACGATCTCGCGATAGGCCAGCGCCTGCAAGCCGCCCGGCCGCGCGATGCCGGTGAGCGGGTCTTTTTCCGCGCCGAACCCGCCGCCGGTCTTGACCTCGTAGAGCGCCTCAACTTCACCCCCACCGGCCGGGCGGTAGACAATGCGGTCGGCCCGGCCGCTGATTCCCCGACTTGGCGCGAAGAAGAGCCGCTCCTGTAAGAGCGTCAGCGCCGGATCGGGCGCGGACCAGGCGTCACGCAGCCGCGCGAGGACGGTCTCGCGCGCGGCCAGCGGGCGCGTATGGAGCGCTTTGGGCCGTCCGCTCGGCCGGTCGAGCAACAGGTGCGGGAAATCGCCCGCCCAGGACCGCGCCACCGCATCGAGATAGGCCCGGCTGGCCGTCGTTTCATCGCCCGCCGCGACGTAGGCCGCCGCCGCGTGCTGGTAGCCGGCGTGAATCGCCTTGCCGGTGGTGAAGCCGGGCGCGGTCGCGTCGCGGAGAGGGTCGCGGTCGAGGCCAATAAAGCCGGTGTAGAAACTCGCCAGCGGGCAGCCGTAGACCGTCTCCAGCTGCCCGCCGGTCAGGGCATACTCCGGCGCGATGATGAATTTCAGCAGCACCGTCAGCACGCCACCCTTGCGCGTCTGCGCGGCGACCGCCTGGAGCACCTGGAGCCGCACCGCTGGCGTGCTGCCGGGATCGCGCGCTTCCGCGCCGGCGAAGGTGCGTTCAAGCGCGGGGAAGTAGTGCGAGAAGCGAGCCGGGCGGTCCCGGCCGGGGAACCATTCGTCGGCGAAGACGTACGCCCGTCCCAGGCGCTGGCCGCCATCGGTCGCCAGAATCAGCGCCAGCCGCCCCCGCGCCGACCACTCGGCATCGCGCGTGACAAGCACCGGCACGTCCAGCCGCTGTGGTTCACCGACCGTGTCGCGCAGCCGGGCGAACGCGGCGGCGGGCGTCGTGGCGGCGCCAGGCAGGGTCGCGTCAGGCGCCAGCGCGGTCATGCTGCCCCCGCCGTTTTGGCCGGCTGCCCGGTGTGGCGCCGGCCAGTTCGGGCGCGACGTACTCGCGCGGTGCGAAGACTGCCAGGTTCGCCGCCAGATCGCGCTCCCAGGCCGCGCTCAGACGCGCGGCCAGCGCGTTGAAGAGTTCGCGCGGGCGCACAGCTTCGGCCGGCGCTACCGGTGCCGCTTCCAGGTCAGGTGGCGTCAGCATGGCGAGCAGGTAGTGCCGTGTATTCACCAGCAAGGTCGCCAGGTACTCCTCGTCCGCCCCGGCCACCTGTTCTGGCGGCAGATTCCGCGCCGCCAGCCGCCCCAACCACAGCAGCGCCGCTTCGTCCTGGCCCGCCGCCATTGCCACCTGCGCGCGGAGCAACGTCCAGGTCGCCCCAACGAACGAGTCACCCGCCGCAGCGGCCTCGCGCAAGTTCAAAAGCCGGTCGGCCTCGTCGCGATAATGCAGGTGCTCTTCGCCGGTGAGCCGGTCCAGGCCACTCACGTCCTCGTCAAATCCGGCCAGACCCACGCGCAACTTCTCGTGAAGCGGCACGTAGACGATGGCTGAGAGCAGGCGGGTCAACGCCTTCAGCAGCGTCGCGCGCTGCTGCGTGACCGCGTCGTGCGAGCGCGTGGCGGCTTCATCGAGATGAACGCGCGCGGCGGCGAAACTCCAGCCGTGCAGCGCGGCGAACGCGCGGCGGAGCGCCGCCTCGGCCAGGTCTTCGCCAGGATTGAAGGAGGCGCCGTCAAGCAGCAACACAGCGTGCAGGCGCTCGGCGGCGAGCACACGCGCGGCAATCTCTGCTGGCACGGCGTCCGGCGGCACGACCACTGCTGGGTCAGCGCCGGCAAAACGCTCGCGCTCAATCGCACGCATGGCGGCGCTCAACCGTTCGCCAGGCGTC
>DASUBC010000352.1:0-7275 GCA_035763465.1 Thermomicrobiales bacterium | reverse complement strand
GCGCAGGTGTTTGGCGCGCCCTATCGCCTTGCCTGTGTGACGCAGGAAGACCTCGGCGACAGCGCGCCGCCCACCGCCGCACCTGCCCAGGCTGGCATGGCCGCGACGACCGCGCCAGTACCGGCACCGGTGGCGAACCGCGTTGACAACGAGCCACCCGCGCCCGCCGATGACGAACCACCGTGGGAGCCTGGCGAACCGCCTATCGAGCATCGCCCGGCGCCTCGCCGCGCGGCGAACGGCGCGAGGCCGCCGGTGCAGGCGAGCGCGCCGGCAAACACGCCGGGCGCAGACGAACGTTATCTGAATGCCGTTCGCAACATCTTCAACGCGATCGAGGTGAAGGCGTAGTTGGTAGACAGTAGACGGTAGTTCCTCTCCATGAGTACAATGTGGATCTTCGAGTATCGTGCCGATGACGAGCAACTACCGTCTACCGTCCATCGTCTACCAACTACCGTAGGAGAGGCGGATGCCGGAGGGGCTGACTCCGTTCGAGGAAGATCTCCTGGCCGCGCTCAGTCCCACCGAGTTCGCCCACCACTGCGAGTCCCTGGCCGATACGCTCGCCGATACGCTGCCCGAAGGCGCCGAGCGCGACGACGATCGCGCGCTTACTTACCTGCGAGCCACGTTACGCGGCTGGGGTGTGGCGGTCACGGTCCATCGCTTCGAGGCGCTCGCCAGCGAGCCAGGCGAGGCGCAGTTCACCCTGGCGCGGCGGAACGCGCCAGTGCCGGCGATCACCCACCCCTACAGCGCCGCGACCGCGCCGCAAGGACTGACCGCCGAGTTGCGTCCCACCGCGCCGGAGACCGCGCCAGAGGACGGGCTGCCGGGCGCGATCGCCCTGGTGGACGGCGTGCCGACCTCCCAGAGCGTCGCGCGGATCGCTGCTGAAGGCGCGCTCGCTCTGGTCTATATCAGTCCCGATGAAACGCTGCGGCCAGCGCCGGTGCCGAACGCCGGTGGCGACGAAGCGCCGGCGCCGGTGATCTCGATCGGGCGGGCGGCAGGGGAAGGGTTTCTGGCGCTCTGCGCGGCCGGTCCCACGCCGGTGCGTTTGCAGGCCGCAAGCGTCTGGCGGCGCCGCCGGCTGGCGCTGCCGGTGGCGACCATCCCCGGTGTGGAGGAGCCGCACGAGTATCTGGTGGTTGGCGCGCGGGCGGTCTCCAACGAAGCGGGCGTGGTGGACGCGGCAGGGCTGCTCGAACTCTGCCGGGTGCTGGCGCGGCACGGCCGGCGGCTGCGGCGCGGGGTGCGCTTCGCCTGGTGGCCGGCCGGCGCGGCGCCGGTAGCCGGTCCGATCTGGTACACCGATCATGCCTGGGAGGAACTGGCGCGGCACGCGGTCGCCTACCTCGACTTCCACGACCTCGCGAGTGGCCGGATGCGCGGCTGGTGGGGCCAGGCCGATGACGTCCTCCGCCCCTCCAGCGCGCTGGCGCTGCGCGACGCTGGGCAGACTGCGGTCAAGTGGCTTGCTGCGTCGCCCGCTGGCCTGGCGTTGCCTTTCACGCGCCTCGGTATCCCGGCGGTGACGCTCGCAGCGCGGGCCGGACGTCGGAAACCGGCGAGCGAGCCGCGCGCGCTGGTCGAGGCGCTGGCGATCGGCGTGCCGCTGCTGGCGCGCCTATGCAGCTACCCCGTCGTCCCAGGCGACCCCGGTGAAGTGGCGCGGGCTATCGAGCAGCGCGTACTCGCGGTCCTGGATGGCCTCGGCGACGGGGTCGAGCTCGGGCCATTGCGCTCGCGCGCCGCCGTATTCCGCGCCGCGACCGAGCGGTTGCAGATCGCGCTGCTGCATCTCACCCAGGCGAGCTCGACCAACTACGAAGATGGGCTGGAACTGGCTAACAGGCTGCTCCGCCGGCTCAATCGCCTGCTCCTGCCGGTATTGCGCTTCGCCGGCGACCCCTATGGTCCTCTCCCAATTGCGCCGGCCACCGTGCCGCTGCCCGGACTTGACGCAGCGCTGGCCGCCAGCGCGCTCTCGGACCAGCAGGCCGAACCATATGCCAGCCGGTTGCTGGTGCTGGCCTGGCGCGAGCGGAACCGCACCATCATCGCGCTCGATACGGCGGTCGAGGCAATTGACGAGGCGTTGAGCGCGCTGCGCCCGCTTGGCTTCGGGTAAGTGTTACAACTTCGTATTGGGTCGCGATCAAAGTCCCACACGCTGTGCGCTTACCATCAGCCTAACTCACCAACCTGATTGACGAGCCGGGCAAGGATTTCTTGAATCTGCGGTAGCTGCACTGTAACTGACTGGGGCGGCAGGCGATAGGCGCGCAGTTTCCCCGTCTTCGCCGGCTGCGCGCCGGGCAGTGCCGCAACGCTCGCCAGGTAGGCATCCAGCGCGGAGCTGACGGATGGTGTCATGGCGGCACTCGCGGGATCGTAGCCGAGCGTGAGATCCATAACGCCATACCAGCCGGAAATGCCGGGCGGAACCAGCCAGCCAATACTCAGGAGCTTCGAGCGATCCGGCGTCAGCACGCGAATGGAGCGATTACTGGTGCCCTCCAGCGTCAAGCCCAGGCCAGTGCAAAACGTCAACAGGTCTTGCGCCACATGGCGATACGTATCAGGCGTGAACTGTTCGAGAAATTGTGCTTGATTGAGTGTAGCCGGCTGTTTGGCCGCCTTGGTCAGCTCGGTCGGTTGGAGGACGGTGCGCGATTCAAACGCAGTGAGTCCATCAGCCGCGAAGTACACCAGCTCGACGGCGTAGAAGCGCGCCGCGTTCATGCTCGTATTCAGATATTCGATCGTGCGGACCATCACGGACGTGAAGCGCTGGGCGACAACGATGTACTGGAAGGCTCCAGTAGCGAGTTGCTGGATGAGGCGTTCACACAGGAGATCAGCTTCCTCATCGGTCAGATCGGGCCAGCGGAGGCGTGCCGCTGCCTCTAACGACGTCTGCCCTTGGAACTGTAGATCGTGGCAATGGGGGCCGGCAAAGTACCGGGTCGCGACCGTATTCTCGAATTCGTCGTAGGAGAGCCGCCAGAGATCGGAGCCGTAGTCGAGCAACTGAGCCAGCGCATGGCGAAAATCGGGGTTCTGCGGCCCTGTCTTGAACTCAATGATCAGGAGTTCGCCACTGCGCGCCAGGCAGAGCAAATCCACATAGCCCGATTGCAGCGTTGTCTCGCGTCCGACGACCAGCAGTGGTCCCGCCATGCCGAACTCATCAATCGGCAACAGATCAGGATTGTGCTTCATCGTCTCTTGCAGGACCGCTTCATTCGCGGCCGGCATTTCGGTGAGGAGTATGCTGGCGCCGGTCGCCTGCTGAGCCATGAGCTTGCGCGCCACGATCTAGCCCTTCCGCTAGCCATTGTTGCTGCCCGCCAGCACGTTCGCAAAACGTGTCAGCGCCAGCGCGTCGAGCGGAATGGAGGGTTGCCCGGCGACGATCAGTTCGCTGATGACCTGACCGATCGCGGGCGAGAGCTGGAAGCCGTGCCCGGAGAAGCCGGTCGCCAGCACCAGGCCGTCCAGCCCCGGCGCCAGGCCGAGGATGGGCGCCTCGTCGGCGCTACGCGCTTCGATGCCGACCCAGGCGTCATCCAGCGGCGCGGCGCGCACTGCCGGGATGATCGCGCTGGCGTCGAGCGCGCTGCCGAAGATGCTCGCCGGACGCACGACGCCCCGGCTATTGTCCAGTGACCAGTCGCCCGGCCAGCCGCCGCCGATCAGGAAGGCGCCGGAGGGCAGTTGCTTGAAACTTAGCCTGTGTCCGACGCAGCCGACGACCTGATCGAGACAGTGCGGCACAGGCTGAGTGCGGATCATCTGCAAGCCCATTGGCTCAATCGGCAGGCGTAACCCAACCGTCGCGGCCAGCGCCGTGCTCCACGCCCCCGCTGCCAGCACGGTCACGTCGGCAGCGACCAGCCCAGCATCGGTGGTAACGCCAGTGACCCGGCCGCCGGTGGCGGCCAGGCCGGTGACAGTGACGTCGGTGCGGATGGCCGCGCCAGCGCGTTCGGCGGCGGCGGCGAAGGCGCGGGTCGTGCGCGCGGGGTCCGCGTGGCCGTCGTCGCGGGTATAGCTGCCCGCCAGAACGTGTGGCGACACGGCGGGCGCAAGCGTCCGCAACTCGTCGCCTTCGACTACCACGATATCCAGTCCAGCCGCGCGCTGGCGCGCGACCGATGCGTCCAGCGCGGGCCGGTCATCTTCACGCTCAATCAGGGTCAGATGGCCTTTGCGGCGGTAATGAACGTCGGCGTCGAGTTCTGTTTCAAGGGTCGCCCAGCGGGCGCAGGCGTGCCGCGCCAGCGGTAATTCACGGAGATCGCGGCCCTGCTGTCGCACGCCGCCCGCGCTCGCGCCGGAGGCCGCTGCCGCGATGGCGCGTCGTTCCAGCACGGTCACCGCCGCGCCCGCCCGCGCGAGATGGTAGGCAATGGACGCGCCCATCACCCCGCCGCCAATGACGGCTACATCAGTCCGCTTCGCTTGCCCGCTCATTGCGCCCCTCCTCTCCCGGCCAATTCATGACCATAGGATACCGTAATAGACGATAGACGGTAGACGGTAGTTGCTCATCCTCAGCACCGTGCTCGTAGATCAGCACGGTCTCATGGAGAGGAACTACCGTCTACCGTCTATCGTCTATTCAGTGGGCGCCGTAGGGCATCGTGCGAACAAAGACGATCAGCGCCAGTAGCAGGATGACACAGCAGGCGACACCGGCAATCAGCCAGAGGCGATCTTTCGCCGGTAGACCTGGCGGCACAGGATCGGGCCAGACCAGCGGCCCACTATCGGATGTGAGATTGATCGGCGGTGGAGCGACTTGCGTGGAATCTGCCGGAGCATCGGCCGGCGCGCTGACTCCAGCGGCCATTGCTCGCGCCACGATCGCGGCGGCGGTCGCCTCGACCTCGCTGTCGCTCATCGGCGGCGCGGCGCGCCAGGACCGGCGGCCCCGCGTCGCGGTGTCAGTGCGTGCTGGCGTAGCGGACGCCGGCATGGGGGGCGCGGGCATGATCTCCGGCGTCTGCAAGAGCGGCGTGCTGGCCGGCAGAACGGCGGGCGCCTCGGTTGACGCGGCAGGCGCTTCGCCGAGAGGCGCGCCACAACTAATGCAATGGGTCGTGCCGCGCGCGTGCGGCATCCCGCACGGTTCGCACCAGATAACCTGCTCGTCCTTCTGCCGCGCTTCGGATTCCATCATGCCCCATCATCCTTGCCCACACATGCCACGCTCGCCCCAAAGGGTCTGTCGCTTCACTGTAGGTGGGACACCCGGCGCCTGCAATGGCCCAATGGTCACAATTGTAGTCGGGCAGACGGGTAGTCGGGCAGTTGGGCAGTGGGTTCTCCTCAGCACCGCGCCTGGCTGCTGGCGCAATACTCATCCAGCGCCCTGCCCGACTGCCCGCCTGCCCGACTACAAAAAGCCCCACGGAATGTTGTGCGAGCGGCCGGGATTGAAGCCGGGATAGACACGCGTGGCGAGCAGGCGCTCGACGCGCGCGAAGAAGCGGTCAATTTCGCCGCGTTCGAGTAACGGCGCCAGCTGCGCGCGGAGGGCGCTAGCTGCGCTGGGCGCCAGGAGGCGGGTTTCGAGGTCGTGCAGCAAGGTGTCCGGCACCGGTTCGTCGGCGAAATCCCAGATCACAGTGCGGAGTTTGGGCTGTGTATTGAAGGTCAGTCCGTGGTCAATGCCGTAGACTGTGCCGTCTATACCCTGGAACAGGTGGCCGGCCTTGCGGTCGGCGTTGTTGGTGATGATGTCAAAGACCGCGATCTGTTGCAGGTCGGCGGTATGGCTCTCACGCAAGGTGAAGTAATGGGTGTCATCCGCGACCTCAATGTAGGTCTGCACTGTGCCGACGCCGTACGGCCCCTCGCGGATGACGGTTTCAGGGATCATCACCCAGCCGAGCTGTCGGCTGAGCAAGTAGGCCGCGTATTCTCGGCGATAGAGCGTGCCGTCCGGAAAGTCCCACAGTGGCGCTTCGCCTTGCCGGGGCTTGTAAATGCCGATGGCGCGCGGCTGGCCGTCGTCGCCGGCCAGCGCGACGAGAAAGGTGTAATTCGAACCCCATGGGACGAGTTCGTAGGCGGTGATTGCGCCAGCGCATAAGAGTTGGGAACGCTCTTCGGGGGCGGGTGGTTCCTGCTGGCCGATCTGGATCCAGAACGCGTCGCCTGCTTCAGCGGCGTTCAACGAGCGCCGGAGTCGAAAGCGTCGCTGCATCGCTGCCTCTCATTCCCATGACCGGCTGTGCGCCCCGTCGCCTGGCGTTGCCCGCGCCAGGAGATGTGTTTGAGTATAGCGGGTGACGTGAAGGGGCGACAACGGCGGCGCGGTGCCTAGCTTTGCCCGATACCGGTTTCGTCCAGCGCCCGCACCTGATCGAGCAGCGAGAGGAGATCGGGATCGTCGCCAGTCATCGGCACGCCGCTTCGCAGGCGCGCGGCGACGATGTGCGCCATGACCACAGCGGCGCGGGCAGCGTCGGCATTAAGGTTGGTGTTGGCTGGCCCGGACGCAAGCTTCATTGGCGCGGGCGAAAAAGGCGAGGAACTGATATCGTCCGGCAGAGGCGCCAGCGGAATCTCGTCCGGCGCCTGGAACCCGGCTACTGTCGCTCGATCGTGGTTTGGCAACACTGGTTCACGAACAGGATGCAACGAGCCGCCTGGGGAGAGCGATCTCGCAGCCGGCGCGGACTGGTCGGCGTTCAGCGCAGCCAGATCGCCGTGGTCGGGCGCGACGACTGGCGTGGCTGGCTGGGCGACGGCTGAACCGGCGCGCTTGCGGCGCCGCATTGTGGCCTCGCGCATGACGCGCTCCAGGTCACTGTCTGTGAGCAGGTACGTTTCCAGGCGCGGTTTGGCCTCGCGCTGGCTCTGCTTATCAGCCGCCTGCACGATGATCCCTTCATCTACTTCGAGCAAGGTCACATTCGTCCAGCCGCGCTCGTCAATCAAGGCGCCAACCGCGCGCAGCACTTCCTCATAATCGGTCCGGCTCAATCCGACAAACAAGCGCATGAACACTCTACCTTTGCTGGAAACTGTACTATTGGTATTACGATGAGTGTGCCGGGTCCATTTCCGCGAGTAAATCTTCCGCTGCGATCGTCGCGCTGACGACCAGCGGGATGCCACGCCGCCCGGTGGCGCGAACACCGCGCACCAGGAAACCGCCGTCAACCTCAATTACGATCAGGCCGTGCGGGTCGAAGCCCTGGCGCTCGACCAGCCGCGCGACGACGCGGTAGCGATCTTCTAGAGAGTTGGGAT
>DASUBC010000351.1:0-2678 GCA_035763465.1 Thermomicrobiales bacterium | reverse complement strand
GTCGGATCAGCCGGCGGTTTCAGCAGGCTCGGGTCAACGGTCTTGACCACCTCGCGTAGCACGTCGTAGTCGCTGTCGCTGGCGTCCGCGAGTGAATCAATAGTGAAGAGGTCTTGGATGAACTTCTTGCCGTCCGGGTCGTCGTTCAGTTTCAGCATCGCCGCCTTGAGTTTGGCGACCTGGTTCTTGTTCAAGTCCTTCCGCACGATTTGCGGGTCGGCGGGGATCAGGTCGGACGTGAAGATAATCCGCGTCTTATCCATGATGTCGGGGAACTTGCTGATGACTTCGCTGTTCTTGCGCGCGTCGTCGTAGAACGCGCCCGCGTCCACCTGGCCCTGGTAGACGGCAATTGCGACCGAACTGGCGCTGCTGATATTCTGGGCTTTCAGGTCGTTGTCGGGGTTGAGGCCGGCCTTGAGCATCGCGGCCTTCGGATAGAGGGTGCCGGAGGCCGACAGCGGGTCGCCGAACGCGAAGCGCTTGCCCTTGAGGTCTTTCAACTCTTTGATGTCACTGTCACTCTTGACGATGATGAACGCCTTGTAGCCCTTCGTGCCATTGCGGATAGAGGCCGTGATTGGGTAACAGCCGTTCTGGTCGTGTGCCTGCACGTAACTGAGCGGGCTGACCCAGGCGAGGTCGGTCTTCTTCGACGTGATGGACTGCGTGACGGCGGCGTAGCTGGTGGCGGTGGTGGACGTAACCTTATAGCCGGTCTGCTTGCCGATGAAGTCGGCGATCTTCTGGCCGCTGAGTTGAATCTCGGCGGTGTCGCGCGAGGGCACGAAGGCCATGCTGATTTCTTTCTTCTCGCCTTCCTCGCCGGAGCCGCCAGCCGTGCCGCAGGCCGCCAGCACGGCGGTTGCCAGCGCGCCCGCGCTCAGCCCGAGGAAGCGGCGGCGCGACAGGAGATAGTCCAGCAGCGCCGCGGGATGATGCGTCAGATCGTCGCTCATGGGTTCCGGTTCTCCTTCCTGATGGTCAATCTTCATTCCAGGCCGGCGTCACCTCGTCGTGTCCCAGATCGCGCCGGCCGTGGTCACAGATGAAGCGCGGGCGGGTCAGCCGGCCCGCGCGGCTGGTTGATAGACGACCGCGTGTGCCCGCAAGTCCGGGCCGAGCGTCACGCGCAAGAGACTGGCGGTCGCCGGGTAATCCGCGCCGCGAATGCTCGCCAGCGCCAGCGGCAGGCCGGCAAACCTGGCGCGGGCGATGGCGACGATATCGCCATGCGTCACCGCCACGAGCGTCTGGCCGGGGTGGCGGCGCAGTGCCAGCCGGCAGAATCGTTCCACGCGCGCGGCGATCGCGGCGATTGTTTCGTCGTCCGCGTGCCGGGGCGGCTCGTAGAAATTCCAACCCTCCGTGTCAAGCACGGCGACCGGCTCGCCCTGGCGGCGCGAACGAATTTCCAACAACGCTTGCGTCGTCCTGATCGGGATTGCGGGATGTTCAGCGGCAATGATACGTGCCGTCTGGCGGGCGCGCAAGAGCGGGCTGGTGTAGATCGCCGCGAGCGGTTCCGCCGCCAGCGCCCACGCGGTCGCCGCCGCCTGTTGGCGCCCCGCCGCGCTGAGGCGGAAGCGCGGCAGCCGGCCGTAAAAGATCGCGTCCGGGTTATCCACTTCGCCATGGCGCACGAAGAGAATCTCCGTCGCCGCCGCGCACGCTGCCACGCTGTTCTTGCCCCCACATTGACGTCACCGGCCCCGCCCGGTACGATGCGCCCCGGCGCAGACAGGCGAACAGTGCATTGTACGCGATCCGGTGAAATCCTGACGAGGAGGGGAGCGATGCAGATCGAAGCGCGCCTGGCGGAACTCGGGATCACCCTGCCGCAGGTCGGCCCGCCGCAGGGCACCTATGCCCACGCGGTGCGGAGCGGCAACATGCTCTATCTCGCGGGCAAGGGACCGCACAACTCCGACGGCTCGACGCCGACTGGCAAGGTCGGCCGCGACGTGACCACCGAGGAGGCGTACCAGCACGCGCGCTCGGTCGGCCTGACGTTGATTGCCGTGCTGAAGCAGACGCTGGGCGACCTCGACAAGGTGCATCAGGTCGTCAAGGTGCTGGGCATGGTCAACGCCGCGCCCGACTTCGGCGAGCAGCCCAAAGTCATCAACGGCTGCTCCGACCTCTTCCTCGAAGTCTTTGGTGAGCGTGGCCGCCACGCCCGCTCCGCCGTCGGCATGGGGTCGCTACCGAACGGCATCACGGTGGAAATCGAGGCGATTGTCGAGGTCGAGTAGTGGCGAGTCGGACAGTCGGGCAGTCGGGCGGTCGGGCAGTGGGTTTGGGCCGGCGCGGTGCTTGTAGATAGGCGCGGTGCTGCTGTGGGGTACCCCGGATTGAAATCCGGGCTAAGGGCAGCGGCCACGAAGTCCCCGTGCGCGGGGACTGGGTTTATTACCACGCCGGGGCTGGTTAATCACCACACGGGTTGACCAGCCCCAGTCCCTCGCAAGGGACTTTGTGGCCGCAGGCCCGTAGCGCCGAATTCATTCGGCGCAACACCTCAGCGGCACTGCACTCGCATTCAGCCACCGTGCTGAGAAGAACCCACTGCCCGCCTGCCCGCCTGCCCGCCTGCCCGACTCGAAAGGAGGAACGATGTCCGGACTGGTCTGGGGCGCGGAGGAAGCGCGGCGTCTCGCCGCGTTGCGCGACGAGCT
>DASUBC010000350.1:0-4045 GCA_035763465.1 Thermomicrobiales bacterium | reverse complement strand
ATCGCCTGCCTGATGAGCTTGACGACCTTACCGGCACGCTGGTCGAGCCGCTGGCCTGCGCGCTGCGCGCCGTCGAACATGCCAACGTGACTATCGGCAGCCGGGTGCTCATTCTCGGCGCGGGGCCGATCGGGCTGCTGGCGCTCGCTGCCGCTCGCCGCGCCGGCGCCAGCATCGTCGTGAGCGCCGACGTCAATCCCGCCCGGCTCAGCGTAGCGCGGGCCTGGGGCGCCACGCACGCGGTCAATCCACAGCACGATGATCTCGTCGCGATTCTCCATCACCTGACCGGCCAGCTGGGCTGCGACAGTGCGATTGACGCGGTCGGCTTGCCGGTCACGCGCCGGCAGACGGTCGAAGCCGTGCGGCCTGGGGGACGCGCCATCTTCCTCGGCCTTCATCAGGACGAAACCGCAATCGCTGGAAATCTCATCGTGCGCTCGGAAATCACCGTGCAAGGATCGTATTGCTACGGCCAGGCGGATTTCTCGACCGCTCTGCGCCTCTTGCAAGAGGATTTTCTGCCCGCCGCCGCTTCCTGGCTGACGGTCCGCCCGCTGGCAGAAGCCAACGCCAGTTTCGCGCAATTGATTGACGCGCCAGGCGACATCACGAAAGTTATCCTGCGCCCCTGACCAGACGGGCAGTCGGGCAGGCGGGCAGGCGGGCAGTGGGTTACAGTCAGCATCTTGCCTGGCAGATAACGCGGTGCTGTGGCGGGCAACCGCCGAATAAATTTGGCGCTATATGGCCTGCGGCCACGAAGTCCGTTACGGGACTAGAGCGGGTCAATCTCTGTGGCAACCGACCAGCCCCGGCACAACAGTGAACCTAGTCCCCGGCGGGGGACTTCGTGGCCGCAGGCCATCTTGCCTCGGATTTCAATCCGGGGCCACCACGGCGGCACCGCTCCAGCAGCCAGGCACCGTGCTGAGGAGAACCCGCTGCCCGACTGCCCGACTGCCCGACTGCCCGACTCAACTTCCACATTGACAAGAATCTGTGCGATTCATAGACTGCGGGCGCTGTCGCTGGCGAACTCGCGTGGAAGGAGTCACATGCTGGAAGGAAAGCGCGTCGTCTTTCCCGCGCCAGGCAAGGTCGAGCTAGAGACGTTCAGCCTGGACGAACACGATCTGGGGCCAACCGAAGCGGTCGTCCGCACGCAAGTCACCGTGATCAGTCCGGGCACCGAACTGGCCCGGTTGAGCGGCAAGGGACTGGGCCTGGTTGATACACCGGAGCCAGAGCGCTTTCTGCCCGGCTACGCCAGTATCGGCACGGTCCTCGCGGCGGGTGCGGACGTACAAGCGAAACCGGGCGACCGCGTCTACACGATGGCGCACCACGCCTCGGTCGCGCGGATTGATACACGCCGGCAGCTCTGCGTCCCTGTGCCGCCGAGACTAGCCAGCGAAGAGGCCGTCTTCGTGCGCCTTGCCACGGTCTCCATGACGACCTTGCTCACTACGATCGCGCGCGGCGGCGACGCCGTGGCCATCGTCGGCCTGGGTCTGGTCGGCAATCTCGCGGCGCAAATCTTCCAGCAGTGCGGCATGTGTGTCAGTGCTGTTGACCGTTCGGCGGCGCGACGCGCGGTGGCGGAACGATGCGGGCTGGGTGCGGTCTACAGTCCCGACGACCTCGCCGGGCTAGCGCGGCGTCACCGCCTGGTCATCGAGGCGTCGGGGTCGGCAGCTGGGCTGGTCAGCGCTGTAGGGTTGACCGCCTCGGGCGGCGAGATCGTGATGGTCGGCGCGCCGTGGGGCGGTGATAAGAATAGTGTGCCGTCCGGGCGACTGACCGGCGAAATCTTCCTGCGCTTTCTCCGGCTCCGCAGCGGCTCCGAGTGGGAAATCCCCCGCCAGCCCGAGCCGCTGGCGCCCGGCTCGATCCACCAGAACAGCGTCACCGCGCTCGACTGGCTGGCGGCGGGCCAGCTGCGCGTCGCGCCGCTGATCACGCATCGCCTGCCACCGGAGGCGGCCCCGGAGGCATACGCCGGCCTGCGCGACCGGCCGGATGACTACCTGGGCGTCATCTTCGTGTGGGATCGCGCGGGGTAATAGCCGCTTGACGCCAGTACGCCTGGGAGGAGAAGAATGACCACGCTGCCCGCGCTACACGGCGTCGTGCCGATCCTGGTGACGGCGTTTGACGACCAGGGACGCATTGACGAGGAGAGCCTGCGCCGCCTGGTCGAGTTCAATATCGCGGCCGGGGTGCATGGTCTAGGCATCGCGCTTGGCAGCGAGGTCTACAAGTTGGCCGATGACGAGCGCGACCTGGTCATCGCCACCGTGGTTGATCAGGTTGGCGGGCGGCTTCCGGTCATAATGAATACCGGCGCGCTCGCGACGGACCTTGCCGTGCGTTACAGCCAACGGGCGGAGGCGGCGGGCGTCAGCGCGGTGATGTGTACGTCGCCCGGTCCCGGTCTGCCAGCGGGAGAGATTCGCCACTACTTCCAGGCGATCTCGGACGCCGTGCGGGTTCCGGTGATGGTGCAGGACACGGCGGCGAACCATGTGCCGGCGGCGCTGCTGCGGGCCATCAGCGAGACAGCGGAGCGAGTGCGGTACGCCAAGATTGAGAGCAGTCCACCAGCCCGGCGCGTCTACGACGCGGTGCAGGCGTGCGGCGACCGGGTGGCGATCTTCGGCGGCGCGGGCGGCGGCGCGCTGCTGGAAGAACTGCGGCGCGGGTCCATCGGCACGATGCCGTGGCCGAGCACGCCGGCGGCCTTCGTGCAGGTGTGGAACCAGTGGCAGGCGGGCGACCGCGCCGCCGCCTTGCGGACGTTCGAGGAACGGCTGGCGCCGTTGCAGCGCCTCAGCGTGCAGGGACTTGGCGGCGGCCACCTGCTGCACAAGGAATTGCTGCGCCGGCAGGGCGTCATCGCCGCCGCGCATGTGCGCCGCCCCACCGAAGAAATGGACCCGATCTTCTGGGAAGAACTGGACGAGGTCTGCGCCCGACTTAGCCTGGGAACGTCATAAACGGCGCGGGAAGGAGCGGAAGGGATGAAGATTACTGACATTACGGTTACGCCATTCACGATTCACGTTGATCGCTTTCGCAACGGCAAGGTGCAGAAGCGAGCGGAGATCGTCCAGACGCTGACGACAATTCATACCGACGATGGCGCGGTCGGCTACTACTTCGGCGGCCAGGGGCACGGCGACCAGGAGGGGTTGCATCCCGAGAGCCGCTCGGTCATCCGGGGCCGCATCAAGAACATGCTTGTCGGCCAGGATCCATTCGACCGCGAGCGGTTCTGGCAGTGGATGTGGGGTGCGAAGATTCCCGAGCATATTCTGGGTACGATAGATATGGCGCTGTGGGATCTCGCCGGCCAAGCGGCAGGCCGGCCGGTCTACAAACTCATGGGCGGCTGCCGCGACAAGGTCAAGGCGTACGCCAGCACCTACCCGAACGTTGGCACGCCCGAGGAGTACGCCGCGCACGCGCTTGCCTGCAAGCAGCAGGGCTACCTGGCCTACAAGATTCACCCCTACTACTACTGGAACCCAGCGACCGGCGAGGACGCCCAGGCGCGACCGTCATACCTGAAGTGGGACATCGAGGCGAGTCGGCTGGTGCGCGAGGCGGTCGGCGACGACATGGTGCTGATGTTCGACCCGTGGGGCACCTACCATACCTACGAGGACGCGCTGTGGGTCGGGCGCGAACTGGAGAAGTTGAACTTCTACTGGTACGAGCACCCGATGCCCGAACACCGCATCGAGCCGTACATCAAACTCTGCCGGGCGCTCGACATCCCGATCTGCTCGCCCGAAATCCTCGAAGGGCACGTCTACACGCGGGCGGAGTGGTTGCGGCGGGAGGCGTCCGACTTCAGCCGCATTGACGTCCTGCGCGGCGGGATCACCGGCGCGCGGAAGACCGCCATCGTCTGCGAGGCGTACGGCGCCCGTTGCGAGATTCACATGAGCGGCATCGGCAACCTGCACGTCATCGCCGCGACGCACGAGGACACGAGCGAGTATTACGAACGCGGCCTGCTCGCGCCCGGCGTAGACTA
>DASUBC010000349.1:0-5931 GCA_035763465.1 Thermomicrobiales bacterium | reverse complement strand
ACGAACGTGTTGGTCATCGCCGTCACTTCGACCGGCTCGGAACCGGCCAGGTAGAGCAGGATGTAGGTCGGGTGATACCCCTTGTCAATCAGCACGCCGCCGCCCATCGTCTCGCGGCTCGCGCGCCAGCCGACCATCATCGTCTGCTGCGCCGGGCGCCCCGGCACCTTCGCGCCCGGATAGCCCGTGGGGAACTCGTGCGAGCGCACGAGAAAGGGCTGGCCCACTAGTCCCCGGTCGAGTTGTTCTTTGCCGGCAACAATGGCGGGATAGAAAAGTTCGTTGTGGCCGCTCATGTAGACGACGCCGGACTTGTCCACCGCCTCGACAATCCGGTCGGCTTCGGGGAGCGAGATGCACATCGGCTTCTCGCAGAGCACATGCTTGCCCGCCGCCACCGCCGCCAGGATCGCGTCGGCGTGCAGATGATGAGGCAGGCAGATGTCTACCGCGTCAATCGGCGCCTCGCGAATCAGTTCGTGATAATCTTCGTAAACCGCTGGCGCGCTGCCCTCAACGGCCAGTTGCCGCGCGACTTCCTCGGCCGCCGGCCGGTAGACATCCGACACGGCGGTGACCTGCGCCTGTCCCGCCAGCTTGCGCCAGCCCGGCGCGTGCCGGTTGCGCGCGATATTGCCGCTACCAATCAGTCCAACCCTGAGCATTCCTTTCTCTCCCCTGCCTACCATAGTTCAAACCACCGGCCAGGCGCCGGCTGACGGCGCACACTATACCACCGCGTTTGAGGGCGGCAGTTCGCGATCACCGATCGGCTTTTCGTCCACTTCCATGCGCGAGTGAGGGCCGGGTATCCAACTGGAAGCGGCCTGCTGGGTGTTAGTCGCCTGGCTGCTGTGCGGCGCGCCGCAAATGGCGCAATGCGCGGAGTTCGTACCGGACCGCGCGCAGGAAGGGATTACTGAGCAGGATGAGCAGGAAGACTGTGCCGGCGAGAACGATGGCATCGAGGCTTTCTCGTCCCTGCCTGGCCCAGTAGACATCCTCCAGATTGAGCCACAGCGCGAACTCGTCGAGCGTGAGCGCCGCGCCGATGCCGTAGCCAATGGCGAGTGGCGCCTGCCAGCGTTGGACATTGAAGTTCACCGCGATGTAGCCGACGATGATCAGCACGATGATTCCGTAGACCATGTGGTGAATGTGCAGCCCGCTGCTGGTTTCCACGTTGTGCAGGAAGGGTAGCCAGTGATACCGGATGGAATAGGTGATGCCGCGCACGAGGGCGAAGGTCACGAAGAAGCTCAAGATCAGCAGAAAGTGCGACCAGCTGGCCCGATTTTTCATAGAATGGCGCCAAAGCTCGCGGATGCGGTCCCAGGTCAGGCGGTAGCGGTGGCCGGGCTGGGGTTGGCGCGTTGTTGGGATCGCCATGCTTCATCTCCCATGCTGGCGCCGGATCGCGCCGTGGAACATGCCCTATGATAATACCGCCCGCGCGCCGGGCAAAACAGTGCAGTCGCGTGACGTGAATCTAGTGGTAGACGGGAGGGGCGGAGCGATGCGGCCGGAGCACGACTACCAGGCGCTACTGGCGGTGGCGCTGGCGGAAGCGCAGCAGGGACTGGCGGAGGGCGGCATACCGATCGGCGCGGCCCTTTTTGACGGCCAGGGGCGGCTGCTCGGGCGAGGGCACAATCGCCGGGTGCAGGACGATGACCCGTCCATGCACGCCGAGACGGCCGCGTTTCGCAACGCCGGCCGGCAGCGCGGCTACCGCGACACGATCATGGTGACGACGCTCGCGCCATGCTGGTATTGCAGTGGGCTTGTGCGCCAGTTCGGTATCGGCACGGTCGTCGCGGGCGAGGCGGTCAACTTTCAGGGCGGACTGGTCTGGCTGCGCGAACTGGGGGTAACCGTAGTTGACCTGCATTCCGAGGAATGCATCAACCTGCTGGCAGGATATATCGCGGCGCATCCCGAGGTGTGGTATGAGGACATTGGGGAAGGGGATAGGGGATAGACGATAGGGGATAGAACCTCTCAATAAGGCTTTGCCTATATATCAGCACCATGCCGTAGCGAAGTCCTATCCCCTCCGTCCCCTGACCACACGATCAGGTCAGCGCCAGCCCATCGCACAGTGCGCGCCGTGTGCCGCCCGATGTAGGCTGGTAACACAGCCTGACGCGAGCGCGCGGGCGGGATGATTGCGCGCGTATACGCGACAACACGAGTGGTTCGGGGAGGGGCAAGCCTGTGCGGATGTACCTGGCCGCGCTGCGGATGTCCTACCGCCGCTACCGCGCGTATGGCGCGGGCAACGTGGCCGGGTTGATCACGAATGCCTTCTTCGGCGCGCTGCGCTCCTACGTCTTCATCGCGCTTTACCAGGCGCAGCCAGTCGCCGCTGGGTACGATCTGCGCTCCGCCGTAACGTATATCTGGCTCACGCAAGCGATGATCATGCCGGTCTACCTGTGGGGTTGGCAGGAGATCGCGCTGACGATCCGCACCGGCGCCGTGGCGACCGACCTGGCGCGGCCGTTCGACTACTTCGGCTTCTGGCTCAGTCGCGATTTCGGCCGCGCGCTCTATCACCTGCTCTACCGCTGGCTGCCGACTGTCCTCACCGGCCTGGTCTTCTTCCGTATTCATTTGCCGGCGCAGCCCATCACCTGGTTTCTCTTCGCGGCCAGCCTTGTTCTGGCAATCACGATCAGTTTCTGCCTGCGCTTCATGATCAACGTCTGCGCCTTCTGGACGACCGATATTCGTGGCATCAATGGGATGGTGCTCCTCTTCGTCAATTTTCTCAGTGGCTTTCTGGTGCCGGTGGCGTTTTTTCCGCCCGCGTTGCGCGTCGCCGCCCAGGCACTGCCCTTTACCAGCATTATCTCGACGCCGGTGAATATCTTGCTGGGGCAGGCGCGCGGCGCGGACGCGCTGGCCTTGCTCGGCCAGCAGGTGCTCTGGGCGGCGGTGTTCGTCGCGGCGGCGCGGCTGCTGTTGCAGGCCGCCACGCGCAAAGTCGTCGTGCAAGGAGGATAGTGGAGATGCTGGCCGGCGTCGTGCTCTATCTACGGCTGGCGGGCGCGCAACTGCGCGGCCAGGTGCAGTATCGCGTCTCCTTCGCGCTGCAAACCCTGAGTAGTTTTACCAGCACGTTCGTCGAACTCGTGGCGATCGTCATTCTGTTCGGCACGTTTCACGACCTCGCTGGCTGGCGGGTAGGCGAAGTGGCCCTGCTCTACGGCCTGGTTTCGATCGCCTTTGGGCTGAACGAGCTCTTCGGCGAAGGCTTCGACCATGTCTCAATGCTGGTGCGGGGTGGAGAATTCGACCGATTGCTGATCCGGCCGGTTGGACCGTTCGTCCAGGTGCTCGCGTCCGAAGTGCAGTTGCGGCGCCTGGGGCGAATCGCGCAGGGTGTCGTGGCGGTCGGGCTGGCGCAGCACTGGTTGGGCCTGGCCTGGACAGTGCCGAAGGCGTTCGTCTTTCTCGGCGGCGTGGCCGGTTCGGCGCTGGTCTTCTTCACCGTGCTGGTGATCGGCGCGGCGATCTGCTTCTGGACGGTGGAGAGCAGTGAAGTACAGAACGTCTTCACCTACGGCGGTACCGAACTCGCCAGCTACCCGCTACACATCTTCAACCGCTGGATTCAGGCGGCGTTTCTCTACTTCGTGCCGCTGGCCCTGACCAGCTACTACCCCGCCCTCTACATCCTTGCGAAGCCAGACCCGTTCGGCCTACCGGGCGTGCTGCCCTTCTTCGCGCCGCTCATCGGCCTCGCCTTCTTCGGCCTGGGCCTCGGCGTCTGGCAATTCGGCCTGCGGTACTACCAGAGCACCGGGAGCTGAGGAAGGGAACGATGATTAACCGCAGAGCACGCAGAGACCGCCGAGAGAGACGGATTTATCACGGAGGACACAGAGAGGAACGAGAGAGGACGATTAAGGTCTCTCTCCGTCCCTATCTGCGTGCTCGGCGTGCTCGGCGGTTCAATCCGTATCCCGAAATGATGGCTCTGAGTGAGGAGGAACGATGGCGCTGATTGAGGTTGCGGGGTTGCGGAAGGAGTTCGCGGTGCGCCGGCGGCGCGGCGGGGCGCTTGGCGCGTTGCGCGGCGTGTTGGAGCGTGACCGGGCGGTCTTTACGGCGGTGGCCGGCATCAGTTTCGCGGTGGAACGCGGCGAGATGGTCGGCTATGTCGGGCCGAACGGCGCGGGCAAGAGCACATCCATCAAGATGCTGACCGGCATTCTGGTGCCGAGTGGCGGGCGCGTGCTGGTAGATGGGCTGGTACCCTGGCAGCAGCGCCGCCGGCTGGCGAGCCGGATCGGCGTGGTCTTCGGCCAGCGCACACAGCTCTGGTGGGACTTGCCGCTCATCGAGAGCCTGGACCTGCTCCACCACATCTACCGTGTGCCGGAGGAACGGTATCGCCACAACCTGCGCCAATTCACCGACCTGCTCGATCTCGAACCGTTCCTCGCGACGCCGGTGCGCCAGCTCTCGCTCGGTCAGCGAATGCGCGGCGACCTGGCGGCGGCGCTGCTCCACGACCCGGCCATCCTCTACCTCGACGAGCCGACGATCGGCCTGGACGTGGTCGCGAAGGAGCGCATCCGCACCTTCCTGCGCGACCTCAATCGTGAGCGCGGCGTGACGGTGTTGCTGACGACGCACGACATGGCCGACATTGCGCGTCTTTGCGAGCGGATGCTGCTCATTGACCACGGCACGCTACTCTACGATGGCGGCGTGGCGGAGATCACCACGTGCTACGGCGGCGAGCGCCGCCTGGTCGTGGACCTGGACGAAGAAGTGGCTTGTCCCGACGTGCCGGGCGCGCAGCTCGAACGTCGCGACGGCGCGCGGCTCTGGCTGGCCTTCCGCCGCGAGAAGGTCAGCGCGCCGGAGCTCATCGCGCGCGTCTCGAACCGCTACCGCATCCGCGATCTGCGTCTGGAAGAACCCGACATCGAAGAGGTCGTCCGCCGCATCTATGAAGAAGGACTGCCGGGCGCGGAGCGCGCGCCGCTGGCGCTGATGAGCCGGTAGCCCGCGATCGGTCGCAGCGCGTGCTAGGCAAACCTAAAGCCGACGTGCGGCGATGAGGTCGGTGCTACAATACCCCTTCGTGTGGCCTAGCATGGGTCACGGCAAGTCTGGTGTGCGCGAAGCAACGAAGGAGCCTGAACAGGTAGTGGAGGACCGTTCGCGGGCAGTGTGTGCGCCTTACCTCTCGTTGATCATCCCGGCCTATAACGAAGGGGCGCGTCTCGGTTCGACGTTGCGGGCGGTCGCCACGTATTTCGCCGCACAGTCCTACGTCTGGGAAGTGCTGATCGTGGACGATGGCAGCGCCGACGATACACTGGCACTGGCCGAAGCGTTTGCGCGCGAGCACTGCCACGAACGCATTCGCGTCATCGCCAATCCTCATCGAGGGAAAGCCTACGCCGTGCGAAGTGGGATTGCCGCCGCGCAAGGGAAAGTGGTGGGGTTCACCGATGCCGACCTCGCCACACCGATCGAAACGTTGGTGGCTGCCCTGGACGCGATTGCGGCGGGCAATGATGTCGTGATTGGTTCGCGCGAGGATTTTGGCGCGGTCCGGCGCGATGAACCGTTCTATCGGCACCTGATGGGCCGAATTTTCAATGCGCTGGTGCAATTGTTGGCGCTGCCGGGTATTCAGGATACACAGTGCGGCTTCAAAGTGTTGCGCGGGCCGGTCGCGCGCGATCTCTTCGCGCGCACCCTGCTCTATGGCGAGGAGAGTGCGCCGCCACAGGGTCCGGCTGTCACCGCGTTCGATGTCGAGTTGCTCTACCTGGCCCGGCGGCGCGGCTATCGGATCGCGGCCGTGCCGGTCGTGTGGCAGTATATCGCCGAGAGCAAGGTAGACCCGTTGCGCGATTCCGCGCGCAATTTTCGCGATGTGCTGATGGTGCGGTATAACGCTCT
>DASUBC010000348.1:0-3640 GCA_035763465.1 Thermomicrobiales bacterium | reverse complement strand
GTGGGCTGCGCGAAGCTGGCGTCTACCACGAAGTGGCTGAGTGTGCCGTCGAAGTCGCTGATGACGCCGAAGCGCCGCGCCGTGAGAAGGTGGCGCAGGGCGGCGCGGCACTGGGTCCAGTGGGGATGATCAGGCATGTGGAAACTTCACTCGCGGCATGATTCCAGTCACTACAGGCGGCGCGGTAGCAGCCAGCGCGGCTACGTGGCGGACAATTAGCACGCACGCACGTTACAGGCAGTATACACGCTGTGCGATACTTCCTTTCGTGATCGCCTGAGACTATGAACGGTTGTTGGGTATGGAACACACAAGAATCAGCATCAGCGGTGACAGCCAGGTCGTAGAGATACCGCGACATCTCCGGTTGCCAGGTCACGCTGTCTATCTCCGCAAGCTTGGCTCAGCGCTAGTTCTGCTGCCGGTTGACGAGCTGTGGGAGCCGCTATTCAGCAGTCGCGCTCTCGTGACCGATGATTTACTGGCTACGCGCGAACAACAGCCCTGGCAGGAGCGCGACTGGTCTGAGTAGGAGACAGCCCTCACCCCCGCCCGACCCGCAAGCGGGTACCCCGGTTCGGCGCCTCCTCTCCCGCGCGGCGGGAGAGGAGGTAAATGGCTACCGGCGCTGGCGAAACACACCACCTCAAACGGGTGGTTGGGTCATGCGCTGGCGATGCGGCTGATGATGAACTCTTCCGCGCGGGCGGTGTCAACGCTGAGGGCAACGGTGGCGTTGGCGGTGATGTCGCCGGCCGGGGCGCGCAGGAGCGTCGCGCCGGACAGGTGATGTCCGGCGAGGGCGATTTCGACGTGGAGCAGCTCGGTCGACACGAGATCGGACTGGAGGAGGATGGCGGCGGCGAGGGGGTCGTGCAGGTATGTCCAGCCCTGATTTCGGAAGCGCGGATACCGTTCGACCTGCCCGGCGACCGCCGCATGGAAAGGCGTGTCGGCGACGCGGATGCGGGCGGTGCCTGTCCGGTCAATGCGAACCTTCGTCGTCACGTCGAGCGGCACCAGGGTCAGTGGCATGCCAGCGGACATGACGACGTGCGCCGCTTCGGGGTCGCACGCGATGTTGTGCTCGGCGTAGGGCAGGTGGAAGTTGCCCGGACCGCGCGCCGCGCCGCCCATGATCGTCAGCCCAGCGAGATTGTGCGCGAGGCGTGGCTCGCGGAGGAAGGCGAGCGCCACGTTCGTCAGCGGGCCGATCGCGAGCAAGTGGATTGCGCCGGGATTATCCATGATGGTGTGGACGAGGTAGTCTACCGCGCCTTCGTCCGTGGGCTCCAGTGTGTCGTCACCCGGTTCGAGCAAGCCCTGGCCCTCGTGCCCGGCCCAGTAGACGGGGCGGCGGCCGAGCAGCGGCTTTGTGGCGCCGGCGAAGACCGGCACGTCACGGCGATCACGTAGAGCAAGCAGTTTCAACGCCATCCGGGCGCGCAGCAGCACGTCGCCGTAGACGCAGGTGACGCCCTCTAGTTGTACTTCGGGCGAACCGAGCAGCAGCGCCAGCGCCAGGCAATCGTCTACATCGGTGCCGATGTCGGTATCGAGGATGACGCGTAAGGGCATTGTTCTCCCTCCACAGTCCTGCCGGATGGCCGCGCGGGCGGACTGTAGCAGGCGGGGTGTGGCGCGTCAATATGTCACTTCGCCGCGAACCAGTTGGCAGTCGTCAGTCGTCGGTCGTCAGCGGGTTTGGGTCAATGTGGCACTGCTCTGCTGGTGTAGCGCTCGTCCCAAGCAACTGACGACTGACGACTGCTAACTACTACTTCGCCGCCAGCTCCGCGCGGACGAAGCGGACGTGCAGTACGCGGCTGTCGAGGCTACCGCCCGACGCGGTGGGGTAATCGCTGGGCCGCCAGGTCGAATCGGCGATGGCTTTCCAGTCGCCGTTCTTGAACTCGCGCGGAATGCCGAGGTGGAGGACGGCGGTGCCGTCCGCCGTTGGCGGCAGGGCATTAGCCGGTATTGCTACCTGGTAAGTGGTGAAGTTGGGGCCGACTGTTAGCACCGCAAGCTGCCGCTCTTTCTCGACGCTACCGGGATCGGGACGGAGGCCGACGACGACGGTGGCCGGACCGAGTTGCGCCGGGCGCGGTCCCGCGCCGAGCGTGAGGGTGAGGGTGAGCGGGCGACCATCGCCCGGCCAGGGGATACGGAGCAACGCCTCACCATCGGTCCAGCGGTAGACGGTTGAGGCGCCGTCCGCGCCGGGCGCGGTTTCCACGTCGTAGAAGCCTTGAACCTGCGCCGGCTCGTCGGCATGGCCGGCTTCGACCTGGTAGGGCAGCGCGCCGAGCGGATTCTGGCCGGCGGTCAGCGGCTGGAGGTCGTACACAGCGTATGTCAGGCGGTTGTGCTGCTGGTTGTAGGGCTTCTGGTTGTCCAGTTTCTCGAATTGCAACAAGTTCAGCTCGATCGTGCCCGCCGGCGCCAGGCGATGCTCCGGCATGAGTAGCTTGCCACCGCCATTGGAGAGGAGGAGGTGAACGTGGCGGCCGGCGGCTTCCTGCTGGGTGAGCCAGGCGTCGAGGGCCGCGCCGTTCGGCTGGTTGGTCGAAATGACCCAGGTCTCGCGACCAAAGAGCGAGCGTAGCGGCGTGGCGAGCTTTGCGCCGTCATCACGCGAGCCGCTGAAGACGAGGATGTCGTTGGGGCCGAAGCGCGCGTTGACGGCGGCGAGCTGGTCGAGCAGACCAGCATATTCACGGTGGGTGACGAGTCGCGCCGTAGTGACGATGAGGAAGAGGGCGAGCAGGCCAGCCAGCGCCAGTCCGAGCGCCTGGAGCGGCACGCGCAGGCGCGGACGGCGGAGCAGCGCGGCCAGCGCCGGACCGGTATGGACGGCGGCGTAGGCGGCCAGGAGCGCCGCGACCGGCACGACGAGCGGCACGAAGCGGCGCAGCGAGTAGATGTAGCCCCCCTGCGTGTAGGTGCCCGTTAGGTAGAGGATGGCGAACGGCGCCATCAGGCAGAGGACTGCCGCGCCGCGCTCGTCGAAGTCGCGGGTGAGGAGCAAGGCCAGGCCGAGTGTCGCCAGCGCCAGGCCGAGCGGGGAGAGATACCAGCCGAGCGAGACGAGGCTGGACGCCGCACCGGGTGGGACGGGAGCGCCGATGTAGCCCTGGAGGCTGTACCGGGCCGAACCGATGATACCGGGCCGGACGAAGTAGAGATAGGCGATGGCGAGCACGCTGACGGCGGCGGCGCCCCACCGGGCCAGCGCCAGCGTCCGGCCGTGCGTGACAAGCGGCAGCCAGCGCGCACGCATTGGCCGCAGGCCGGCGACAACCACCAGCGCGATGGCTCCAGCCACGATCAGCGCCATGGGGAAGCGATCGTGCCAGATGTCGAGCCAGACGTGGTGATAGATGCCCTCGAAGTAGCCGAGTGAGTAGCGCGCGATGTGGAAGGTGGCGTGTAGCAGCAGGAGGAGCAGTGGCGCGAAGAACCACCAGTAGATCGCCCGCCAGCGCCGGGCCAGCCAGAGCCAGGCCAGGAGCGGCGCCAGCGGCAGCAGCGCGAAGAGAAACTGGGCGTGCGCGAGGGCAGTGCTGCCCAGCAAGACACCGGCCAGCAGCGCCGCGCCGCGCGCGACAGCCAGATCGCCAGTATCGCGGGCCTCGAT
>DASUBC010000347.1:0-16956 GCA_035763465.1 Thermomicrobiales bacterium | reverse complement strand
CTCTGGCTGCTCTGGTTCGCGGACAACGGCGCGCGGACCCTGGCGAATCGCCGGCGCCGTGACCGCGCTGGCGTCGCCCAAACCGTCCAGGAGCCGCCGCACGCGCGTCAGCAGCACCTGGCTGCCGGCGCTGCCGCCATGTTCTTGTTGCTCCCCTGGCCCCGGCTCGGCCCGCTGGACCGCCGCTGGATGCCGGCGCGGGCGCGCTGGCGGACGCCGGGACTCGTCCTCGAACTCCTGGGGCTAGGACTGGCGACCTGGGCGCGGGCGACGCTCGGAGAGCACTGGACCGGGCGCGTTACTCTCACCGCCGATCAGCCACTCAGCACCAGCGGCCCGTATCGCCTGGCGCGGCACCCACTGTACACCGGCCTTCTCGCGGCGGCGCTCGGCACCGCTGTTGTGCAGGGGCAGGTACGTGGTCTAGCTGGGTTTGCCCTTCTTATTGCTGCCTACCGGCGCAAAGTGGGCTATGAAGAACCGGCGCTACGCGAGCACTTCGGCTCCCAGTACGCGGTCTATGCCGCCACCACGCCAGCCTTCATCCTCCGCTTGCCGGCCGAGCAAACTTCGGAGATGAGCGTGGACGTCTACGGCGACATTGAGCGGCTCTGGCAGTTTGCCTCGGATGTGCCGCGCTGGGCGGAGTTCTTGCCACATTACCGTTATATCAGGGTAGTCGCAGAGCATGACGGGCAGCGCACCGTCACCATGGCCGCGCGGCGCGGCGTCGTCCCGATCGCCTGGACCTCCACGCTGGCGCTCGACCCAGCCGAGCGGCGCATCATCTTCGAACACATCGGCGGCAAGGCGCGTGGGATGCTGGTGGAATGGCGCATTGTGCAGCACGAGGGATTCGTGCGCGCGACGATCTGGCACGACCTGCGCCTCCTCCAGATTCCATTCGTCGCCAGTCGCTTTGGCCGCTACATCCTTGCCGACCAGTTCATCGAGCCGGTCGCCGGGCGCACGCTGGGCCGCATGAAGGCGCTGGTGGAAGGGCGTGAGAAGGCGGATTAGGTCGCCGGGCAATCACTGGTTGCCGGAGGGAGGTATCGTCCCGGCGCTCCGCTTCTCGGACTACTCACTCCTCGGCAGGCGGCGTGCTCTAGCGTGTCCGAACATGGCACGAGGATTGCGAATAGCGACGTCGTAAGCCGGGTTGGCCGTAGCGGGTGCGGCCAGGAGGGCGAGCAGGAAGGATAGGCGCAATGTTAGGAACGATCATCGGCTGGATCATCATCGGCGCAATCGCGGGTGGCATTGCCAGCCTCATCGTGCCGGGGCGCACACCCGGCGGCATTCTTGGCGCGATCATCGTCGGCATTCTTGGCGGTCTGCTGGGCGGCCTGATCCTCCGGCTGTTCGGGATGTCGGGGCCGTCAACGTTTATTGGCTCGGTGATTGTCGCCATCATCGGCGCGGCGATCATTCTCTTTATTATGCGCTCCATGGAGAGCCGCCGCTCGCTTTGACCAGGCGAGCTAACCCAATAGCCGGGAAGCGAACTGCCATCGGTCTGTGCGACCGATGGCAGTTTTCTGTGCCTGCTCACCATGCTGCCATGTGACTCCCAGCATGTCGAAAACTCCAGCCAAGCCGAGCCGCTCAAAAGCAAAATCAAGGAAGCGCGGAGACGACCAGACCTGCTACGCTGGTCGCGGCGGCCTGGTTGGGCGGCGACTGCCGGCTCTCGGCTGCGATAGCGCAGTATAGACGAGGCTGATGGAGGAGAGGACGATGAGCACTGGAGAACTGTCCCGGGCGCGACTCGACCGCCTGCGCGCGGTCATGGCTGGTTATGTCGAGCGCGGCGACGTGCCCGGCCTCGTCGCGCTGGTGAGCCGGCGCGGTGAAACGCATGTCGAGACGTTCGGGGCGCTGGCGCTTGGTGACAGCGCCCCGGTGCAGCGCGACACCATCTTTCGCATCGCCTCGATGACTAAGCCGATCACGGCTGTAGCGACGCTGATCCTGGTGGAAGAATGCAAGGTGCGACTGGACGAGCCGGTGGATCGGCTGCTCCCCGAACTCGCCAGCCGCCAGGTGTTGCGGCGGCTCGATGGGCCACTCGACGACACCGTGCCCGCGCGCCGGCCGATCACCGTGCGCGATCTGCTCACCTTCCGCCTCGGTTTCGGCCAGCTAATGGCGCCGCCGGACGCCTATCCAGTGTTGACCGCCGCACGCGAGTTGCAGCTCGGCATGGGGCCGCCGGCTCCAGCGGAGATGCCGGGACCGGACGAATGGCTCCGCCGGCTCGGGACGCTGCCACTGATGTACCAGCCGGGCGAGCGGTGGCTCTACAACACGGGGTCAGACGTGCTCGGCGTGCTCATCGCGCGGGCTGCGGGCCAGCCACTGGAAGATTTCTTGCGTGAGCGTATCTTCGCACCACTCGGCATGACGGACACCAGTTTCAGCGTCCCCGCCGCCAAGCTCGACCGGCTGGCGACCAGCTATTTCGTCACGCCAGACACCGGGGCACTCGGCGTCTATGACGCCGCCGCAGGCGGCCAGTGGAGCCGCCCACCCGCCTTTCCGTCCGGCGCGGGCGGACTGGTCTCCACCATTGACGACCTCCTGGCCTTCGGCCAGCTGCTGCTGAACCAGGGCAGGCACGGCAGCGAACGTATCCTATCACGTCTGGCCGTCGAGACCATGACGACTGACCAGCTGACGCCCGCGCAGAAGGCCATGCCCGGTCTGTCGCCCGGTTACTGGGACAGCCATGGCTGGGGGTTCGGCGTCTCCGTGGTCACCAGGCGCGATGACATCGCGGCGGTGCCGGGTCAGTTCGGCTGGGACGGCGGCCTGGGCACAGCCTGGCGTTCCGATCCCAGCGAAGAGATGGTGACAATCCTGCTGACTCAGCGCGCCTGGACGTCGCCCGATCCGCCGGACATCTGCCGCGATTTCTGGACGCTAGCGTACCAGGCGATTGACGACTGAGGCGTGTGACAGGCGTGAGTGCGTGAGTTGCGCGGAACTGTTCTATGCTTACAGACAGCTACCGCGCTAGCCCAACGCTCTCACGACTCACGCACTCACGCCTGACGACTCGTTGGAGGCAAGACGCGATGTGTCGCAATATCAGGACGCTGTACAACTTTGACCCACCTGCCACGGAGGACGAAATTCACGCTGCGGCGTTGCAGTTCGTCCGCAAGATCAGCGGTTTCAACACCCCAGCGAAGGCGAACGAAGCTGCTTTCGACACGGCGGTGGACGACATTGCCGCAATCGCGCGCCGGTTGCTTGTCTCACTCGAAACGTCGGCCGCACCGAAGAACCGGGAGGTAGAGGCGGCACGCGCGAAGGCACGGTCCGCGCGTCGCTTCGGCACCTAGGGCGCCGCAGCGGCGCTGCGGCTATCCGGCGAGCGCTGGTTACTCTGCCGCGACCTCGGCCAGGCGGCGCTGTAAGAAGCGCCGCTCGGTCATGTTCTGGCAGAGTTCCAGCGCCCGCGCGTAGGCGCTAGCCGCCGCCTCGCGCTGGCCCGCGCGCCGTAGAAGGTCGGCCCGCGCGGCGTGATAGTGATGAAATTCGGCCAATGGCGCGGCCAGGGCCGGCTGGTCGAGAAGCGCGAGGCCGCGATCCGGCCCTTCGGCCATCGCCACGGCGACCGCCCGGTTCAACCCGACAATGGGCGAGGGTGTCAGGCGCGCGAGCGTGGCGTAGAGCGCGGCGATCTGGGGCCAGTCCGTCGCGCTGCTGGTCGCCGCCTCGTCGTGGAGAGCGGCGATGGCAGCTTGAATCTGGTATGGGCCGGCGCGGCGCTGGGCGAGCGCGTGGTCGAGCAGGGCCACGCCCTCAGCGATCATGGTCCGGTCCCACTGACCACGATCCTGTTTCTCCAGCAGCACGGCGTCGCCGGCCGCGTCCACCCGTGCCTGGCGCCGCGCGTGGTGCAGGAGCATCAGCGCGAGGAGGCCGCGCGCCTCCGGGTCGTCGGGCATCCCCGGCTCGCGCGCTAGCAGCGCGACAAGCGCCCGCGTCAGCCGGATGGCTTCGTCGCAGAGTTCGTGGCGGATCAGCGCGTCGCCGGCCGTGGCGGCGTAACCCTCGTTGAAGATGAGGTAGAGGACGGCGAGCACACCATCGAGTCGCTCGGGTAGCAGCGGGAGTGGCGGCACCCGGTAAGGGATGCCGGCCGCGCGAATCTTGCGCTGCGCCCGCACCAGCCGCTGGGCCATCGTCGGCGCCGGCACGAGGAACGCCGCCGCAATCTCGGGCGTCGCCAGGCCGCCGAGTGTACGCAGCGTCAGCGCCACCCGCGCCTCCAGCGCGAGCGCGGGATGGCAGCAGGTAAAGAGCAGTTTCAGTCGTTCGTCGGGGAAGTATGCCGTCTCGTCCTCATCGTCCGGCGCTTCGCCCTCCCTTTGTTCGAGCGCGGCGAGCGCCTGGAGTTGTTCCTGCTTGCGCGCGAGCGTGGCGGCGCGGCGCAGGCGGTCAATCGCCTTGCGCCGGGCGATGCCACTGAGCCAGGCCGCCGGGTTACGCGGCACGCCCTCGGAGGGCCACTGCCGCAGGGCGGCGATACAGGCGTCTTGCAACGCATCTTCGGCGAGGGTGAAGTCGCGCGTGGCGGCGATCAGCCCGGCCAGAATGCGGCCAGACTCCTGGCGGAAGACCCCTTCGACGATGTGTGCAACCTCTTGCATCACTCACCTTGACGAGATGATAGATGATAGTAGGATTTGGTCAGCGCCGCGCCAGCAAGCAAGCACCATGCTGGTCTGAACCTACTATCAGCTACGAGCTATCATCTCGCATTTGTCATCTCATTTTCAGCGGCCGGCGCAGGCCCAGGCCCAGCGCCGCGCCAGCGACCGCCACCACGAGCAGCACCCGGAAGGTGTCGCCGATTGCGGTGCTGAAAGCGGTGTGTGCTGCCCCGGCGGCCGGCCGTCCGCCCTGCGCCGCGCGGAAGGTGGCTATCCGCGCGGTCAGGATCGTGGTCAGGCTGGCGATTGCGAGGGCGGTGACCACCCGCACCAGAGCATTCGTCAGCGATGTGACCCGGCCGACGAGTTCGCGCGGGCTGGCCTGTATCAGGTACGTGTTGAGCGTCATCATCATCAGGCCGACACCCACGCCGACCAGCGCCAGCGGCCCGATCAAGTCGGCGCCTTGCGTCGTAACACCGATGCGCGAGAGCAGCAGCGCGGCGGCGGCCACGAGGCTCATCCCCGTGACGACCAGCGGGCGTACGCCGATGCGGTCGAACAGCGCCCCACCCAGCGGCATACCGATGGCGGCGGCGATGGCCTCGGGCAGCAGGAGCAGTCCGGTGGCGAACGCGCCGTAGCCGCGCGCCTGCTGCAAGAAGAGTGGTACGAGAAAGAGCGTGCCATAGAGGGCGAACTGGCAGGCCCATTGCGCCGCGATGCCGAGACTGAAGTCGCGCGACTGGAAGACACGCAGTTCAAGCAGCGGCGTGCGTGCGCGCAACTCCACCAGGACGAAGGCGACGAGCGCGACGCCGCCGACGAGCAGACCGCCCAGCGTCCGGGCTGAGGTCCAGCCGGCGCTGCCCTCGCTAACGCCGTAGGAGAGCGCGGCGAACGCCAGCGGGCCGAGCAGCATCCCCGGCAGGTCGAGGCCAGGCGCCCGCTGCCGGCCGAGCGCCGGCAGGCCGCGCAGCCCGACCAGCAGGCCCGCGACGCCGATGGGCAAGTTGAGCAGAAAGATCCAGCGCCAGCTCGCATATTCCACCAGCCAGCCGGCCATAACCGGGCCGAGCGCCGGGGCAAACGTGATCGGAATGCCGAGCAGGCCGATCACCATGCCGACTTTGTCGGGCGGACTCAGACGATAGGTGTAGGCAAGGGCAATCGGGAGTACGACACCGCCGCCAAGCCCCTGGAGGACGCGGCAGGCGATCAGCATCGTGTCGCTCTGTGCCGTGGCGCAGAGGACCGACCCCAGCGTGAACAGTACGACCGCGCCCAGGAAGATACGCCTGGCTCCCCAGCGGTCGGAGAGCCAACCGGCCAGCGGAATGACCGCCGCCTGGGCCAGCGCATAGCCGGTGATGGTCCACTGCATCGTGGGCAATGTGCTGTGCAGGCTGCCGACGAGGCCCGGCACGGCCACATTCATGGCCGTGCTGTCGAGCATGATCATAAACGCGCCGATGACAAGCGCCACGAGCGGGGCCAGGATTGTCCGCAACTGGAATGGGGCGCGTTCGGACACAATGCTGGGCATGGCAACGGTAGTAGCCATCAAACCGGCTCCTTTCGGGTCGCAATGGATTGTGAAGACTGAAAGCAGCGTGCCGACCGCAGGTGATAAGCGCGGCCGGTGGCGCTGGCGCCGCGCCGTCATGTGTTAGGCGCGGCGCCAATCCGGAGAGCTGCCCCGGCGGGGCTGGCTATGCCTGGTCGAACTCCATGACCGGACGCACTTCGATGGCGCCGCGCACGGCGTCCGGGATATCGGCCGCGATCGCGACCGCCTCATCGAGATTGTCACACCTGACCAGATAGAAGCCGTTGAGCTGCTCTTTCGTCTCGGCGAATGGCCCGTCGGTCGTAAGCGCCTTCCCAGCGCGCACGCGCACTGTCGTTGCCATCGCGACCTCGTGCAGCGCATCGCCACCGAGAATCTGATCTTTGTACTGCTGGCCGAACGCCTGATACGCCCCCATCCGCGCCCCTTGCTCCGCCTCGCTCAACTCGGGATACAGCGACTCGTCAACGTGGATCAGCAACACGTAGCGCATGAAAGACCTCCTGCTGGTAAGTGTCCACCGGCGAGCAGCGTGCCCGTCACCAGAACGTCGAACGACCCCGCGTGAAATCGACACCCTGATCGAACACCGCAGGAGGAATTGTGGGCATGATGCGCTACAGGAACCCTGGGCGAGCTTGCGAGTGAGTGATTAGACTCCGCTGGTTCCGGCAACCGGCTGGGGTGTGTCGGCTGGGCGAGCGTCGTCCGGCGTGAGCCAGGTCGCCAGGGCCACCAGAACCTTCGCCCCGAGCACCCGAAGCTGTCGCCCGCGCTTCGACTCCCATCCCATCCAGCCATGCGCCAGTTGCCGTCCGAGCCGGTCACCTTGCATCTTGTCTACGGTCGCCAGTCCAAACATCAGGTCCATTGTCGGCTCCTTTCGTGCTCGTCACTCCCACGGTCTCGTCTGTGACACCACTCTACGCCGGCCACATGCGCCGCACATCGCGTGAATCGCGCAATCATGCGTGGAGATCAGCGCGCGGGTGTCTGCGGAGAATTACCTAGTCGTGGCAGCGGGCGATAGCGGAAGATTACGCAGCCGGGCAACGCGCAGCCGACCGGGGCGGCTACCGTAGGCCGTGATCAATGGCGCGGGCGGTGGCCGCCGCGCGATTTTCGACGCGGAGCTTGGCGTAGCTGTCGCGGAGGGGTTACTGGTTAGCCAGGTCGGGCAGTTAGGCAGTGAGTTTGCCTCAGCACAGTGCCTGGCTACAAATTACGTCCGCATACTCATGATATGTGGTACGATGCAATTATTACACCTCTGGGCGTTGATACGGTCGTGTAAATGCGTCCGCTAGCGAGAACGGCAGTGCAGCCGTGAAGGGTCGATCATGAGCGCAGGCCAGTTCTTGCAAGCCGTGACGCAGATCGTCTTCGTGCTGATCTCGCTCGTGGTGACACGCGCGGCCGTGCGGCAACCGACGGCCGCGCGGATCGACATCGCCGCGTTCTTCGGCGTTACCACTCTCATTATCCTGGAGAGCTGGCTCGTTGCGGCGTTCGGTGTAACGTCCACGCCGCTCCTGACAATATTCATCACCGCGCTGCTCATGGTTCTCCCATACTTGCTCATCCGCCTGGTCAACGACTTCACAACCGTCCCGACGCTGATCATGCGTGGTGCCGAAGCCGGCTTGTTCCTGGCCATCGTCGCCATCATCGCCTTCTCGCCAACGCTGCCGAGTCCAATTCTGGTCTTCCTGGTGCTTTATTTCGTCGCTGGCAACGCATATGTGGCGAGCGCGTTCTTACATGCGGCCGGTGACGCTGGCGGCGTGACGCGCCGGCGGCTCTATGCGGTCGCCGCCGGCTCGGGCTTCCTGGGGCTGGCGATCCTCATAGCCGGCGTCAGTACCTTTCTTCCGGTGGCAGCGCGCGGCGTGACGCAAGCGCTGCAACAGGTAGCTGGACTGGCCTGTGTGCTCAGCTACTTTCTCGGCTTCGCGCCGCCACCACTGGTGCGCCGCGCCTGGCAGGAGCCGGAACTGCGGACCTTCCTCAGCCAGGCAGCCCGCCTGCCGCGCCTCCCCGACACTGCGGCGATCGTGCGGGAGTTGGAGCACGGGGCGCAGCAGGCGCTCGGCGCGCAACGGGCGGCGATCGGGCTGTGGGATGAGGACACTGGCGCCTTGCGCTACACCGGCGCCAATGGTCCCCTCTCGTTCGCCGCCGACCAGTTTATCGGCGGTCGCGCGTTCACGTCCCAGCAGCCGATCTTCTCACGCAACGCGCCACGCGATGATCCCGAACACGCCGCCCTCTACCGCAACGCGAATGCGACCGCCGTGCTGGCCGCGCCGATTACCGCCGGGCAACAGCGTCTTGGTGTATTGAGTGTGTTCGCGGCCCGCCCCCCCATCTTTGCCGACGAAGACCTGTACCTGCTGCGGCTGCTGGCCGACCAGGGAGCAGTCATCCTCGAAAGCCGCGCCTTGATTGACGAGGCCACACGCGTGCAGGCACGCGAAGAGGCGGCCCGGCTCAAGGACGATTTCCTCTCCGCCGCGGCGCACGATCTCAAGACGCCTCTCACCACGCTCATCGCGACCGCGCAACTGCTACAGCGCCGCGCGGAGCGGCGGCCAGACGAGCCAGCCGACCTCGGCGCGATCCAGCGGATCGTCAACGAAGCGGTCCGCCTCCGGACGATTGTGATCGAGCTGCTCGATGCCGCCCGGGCCGACCAGAATTCGTTGCTTGGGCGCCGGGAACCAGTTGATCTCGCGGAGCTGGCGCAGGCGGTCGTCGCTCGCCACACCTCCGCGTATCATCAGATCATCGTAGACGCGCCTGAACCGGTGGTCGGCAGGTATGACCGGATGCGGGTCACCCAGTTGCTAGAAAACCTGGTCGAAAACGCCATCAAATACAGCCCGGATGGCGGCGAGGTGCATATCCGGGTCTGGGGCGACAATGACCAGGCCACGCTGACAGTGAGAGATCCAGGGATTGGCATTCCAGCTACTGATCTACCGCACCTCTTCGAGCGCTTCCACCGGGGTACGAACGTAGATGATCGGCAGTTCGCCGGGATGGGGCTGGGTCTCTACATCTGCCGCAGCATCGTCGAGGAGCACGGCGGCGAGATTCACGCCAGCAGCAAACCAGGCCAGGGCAGCACGTTTCAAGTAACCTTGCCGCGCCAATATGCACCTGACGCGGCGCCGGAGCAGGAGGCGGTGAGTGCGCAGCTGGGGACAGAGCACCATAGATGAACGGGCCGGGAGCGCGATGCACACATACATACCGGGTATGCCGGGCTACCCCACACGGTGGTCGCCACCAGTGCCTGTGTTGGTGGCATTCGCGCCACAGCGCATCGTATTCGATTCCCACGACCGGAAGGAGCAGCGGCCAGCGGCCGGCGGCGGCGATGCACGATTGGCCGCGAGCGGCGGGCAGACCGGGCCGATTCTGGTGGTAGACGACGACCCGGCGATCCTGGCGACGATTGCCGACATCCTTGCCCTATCTGGCTACCCGGTTGTCACAGCGGCGGATGGCGCCGAGGCATTGCGCCTCGCGGCGGAGCTGCGCCCGGCGCTGGTTCTCCTTGACCTGCGAATGCCGGGCATTGACGGCTGGGACGTGGCGCGAACCTTACGCGCTCGTGGTCTCGCGGCGCCAGTCCTGGTGATGACGGCGGCTCAGGATGCGCGCCGCTGGGCCGAGCAGCTCGGCGCGGATGGGTATCTCGCCAAGCCGTTTGACCTTGATGATCTGCTCACCGCTGTCGAGCAGCTCTGGCCTGCGTAGCCGCCTGGGGCGAGGGGACAGCACAGTGAGCAGCCGCCAGGCATGTGGTCAAGTTCTCTGCTGGGAGCGGCATAGCGAAATGAGCGCCCTGGCCGAGTGTACACCCTAATGTCCAGAGTTGGTCGCTTTGTGCGACAGTTGTGACTCCTTCGGCCACGATCGTCAATCCTAGCGCGCGGGCCAGCGTCACGACAGCCGCGACGATCGCTGTGTCTTCTGCATTTGATCCGAGGCCGGCGACAAAGGTCTGGTCAATCTTGAGTGTCTCGACCGGGAGGCGCTTGAGGTAGGCCAGAGATGAGTAGCCGGTGCCAAAGTCGTCAATCGCCAGTCGCACCCCCAGCGCCGTGAGCGCCTGCAACTTCGTCTGGTTCAGCTCGGCTTCGGCCATGAGCACGCTCTCGGTAATCTCTAGTGTCAGACACGATGCTGGCAGCCCGGTCGCCACCAGCGCGGCGGCCACATCGGCCACTATGTCACCTTGCAAGAACTGCCGGGCCGAGAGATTGACATTTACCGTACAGGGTTGCGAGCCGGCTGTCGCGAGTTGCCACGCACGAGCCTGCTGGCAAGCGCACTGCAAAACCCAGCGCCCCAGCGGGAGGATCAGGCCAGTCTCCTCCGCCAGTGGAATGAACGACGCCGGTGAGACGAGGCCACGGGTTGGATGTTGCCAGCGGACGAGCGCCTCGACCGCCGCGATCTGGCCGCTGGCGAGATCCACGATCGGCTGGTAGTGCAGGACAAACTCCTTGCACGCGCCTGGACCAATCGCCCGCCGTAGATCGGTCTCCAGCGCCAGACGCGCGTGCGCCGCCGCGCTCATACTCGGATCGAAGAGTTCATAGCGCGCCCTGCCGCCAGACTTGGCGCGATACATTGCGCTGTCCGCATCACGCAAGAGATCGTCAGCCCCGGTGTGGTGGAGGGCGTTGAGCGCGACCCCGATACTGGCGGTGACAAAGACCTCCTGCCCGGCAATGGTGAACGGTGCACTCAGGGCAGCGGCAAGGCGCTCGGCGACCCGCACTGCCTCGCCACTGTCAGCGAGTTCTTCGCGCAGTAGGGTAAATTCGTCGCCACCGAAACGGGCGAGCGTATCTTCCTCGCGCACGCATTGCTGCAATCGCCGGGCTACCTGAACGAGGAGCTGATCGCCAGCGGCATGGCCAAGACTATCGTTGATGATCTTGAAGCGGTCGAGATCGACGAAGAGGACAGCGAGGGTCTCATGGCGCCGGACGGCGCGCGTGAGGGCATGGTCCAGACGGTCGAGTAAGAGTGCGCGATTCGGCAGTCCAGTAAGGGTATCGTGGAACGCCTGGTGACGTAACTGAGCCTCAAAGGTCTTACGCTCGCCGATGTCGCGCAGGACAACGCAGAGCAACGACCGCCCGCGCAGCGCCAAGCGCGTGGCGCTCACCTCTACATCAATGAAGGCGCCGTCCTTGCGCCGGTAGCGTCGTTCTCCGATGGTCAGTTGCGGGACGTCGAGGCTGCGCTGCACGTTGGCTACAATACTGGCTGGTGGGTGGGCGATAATGCTGACCAGGGCTAGACCGCGCAACTCGGCAGCGGTGTAGCCGAGCAGTCGCTGGCAAGCCGCGTTGGATTCACCAATGCGCTGGGTTTCAGCATCAACCAGGAAAATCCCTTCGGCGGCCTGCTCAACGACTGCCCGGTAGCGAGCCTCGCTATCCCGCAGCGCTGCCTCCGCCTGCCGGCGCTCGGTGATGTCACGGCTATTAATGACAATGCCGCCGACACCTGGGTCGCCCAGCAGATTCGTGCCGATTGCTTCGAACGCACGCCACAGTCCCGCGTGATGTTGTAACCGAAACTCGACCGCATGAGGCACCGCAGCCGCCTCGCTCAGTGCGTCGAACACTGCCTGCACGCGTGCGCGGTCATCGGGGTGGATCAGGGCAAAGGCGTTCGTCCCTACCACGGCGGCTGGATCATACCCGAGCAAGCGCCTGATTGCCGGGCTGACATAGCGCACCGTGCCGTCACGCGCCAAGACGGCGATCAGGTCCGAGGTGTTTTGTACGAGCGCCCGAAACCGGGCTTCGTTCTCGCGCAACGCTGCCGTAGCCAGCGCACGCTCGGTGATGTCGTGCATGGCAACGACCGCGCCGAGTTTGTGCCCTTGCTCGTCCTCGATAGCCTGGCCGTTGGCGCGTAGCACTCGCCAGCTCGCGCCTGGAGGAGCGAGCATTACCTCGACATCGCGGACCACTTCGCCAGCCAGGGCACGCGCGAGCGGTGTCTCGGTGAGCGCCAGGCGCGTCGCGCCATCGGACTGGTACAGGTCAATGGATGCGGCGCCTTCGGCAGGTGGCGGCGCCAGGCCGGGCAGGCTGCGCGCGGCACGGTTGACAAGCGTCAGGGCGCCGGCCGCATCGCAGGCGACAATCCCCTCCTGCAAACTCTCCAGCAGCGCGTGGAGAAACTCTCGTTCGGCCGCGAGAGCGCCTTCCGCCGCTTTGCGCGCTTCAAGAAACTGCACCGTTCGGTCCGTTGCCAGGTGGAAGAGTAGCGCCGGGACAATCAGCAGCAGAGGCGCCCAGGGGTAGTGTGTGGCGAGCAGGGCGGTGATGAGACCGAGGAGCGCAAGCCCAGCCGATTCGAGTGCATCGTCGCGCCAACTTGCCCACCATACCACGCCCGGACGTTCGCGCCGGTGTAACCCGACCATAATCGCGACCAGCCAGCTGGTGACGAGGTAGAACGTGACCGCTGCGGCCGGTACTGCCCAGAGGTTCGCGAGCTGGTCGAGCGGAGCTGGAGCGCGGTGCGGCAACAGCGCTTCATAAACCAACCCACCGATGCCGATCGCGAGCATGAGTTGCGCGGCGTTGAACAGCACACCGGGGAGGCCACGACGGCGGCGCGCGGTCTGTGGATTCCACCGCACGGCCAGCAGCGCGCCACCGAGGACTTGACTGACCCCGGTCAGCGCCATCGCCGCCGGAGCGCCCAGCAGCAGTAGCGCGGCGAAATAGATGGCGGGGGCGACATTGACCTGATAGCGCGGTGTTAGCACCAGGGAGAACTGTTGCGCGACCACGGCCAGTACGGTCAGCAACACAAGCAGGCCAGGCGTGGCGAGCGTCGCCGCCCGCCCGGCTTGCATCCAGGCGGCGAGCAGCACCAGGGCCGCGAGCACAACGCTGCCCAAATAGAGCCAGGCTGATCGAGGCAAGCGCATGTCTCTCTCGCGACTCCGTAAGTGCTCGGCTAGGGCACGTTGAGTGTGAAGGTCAACGTCATGGTCTGCCCGCTGAAACCGCTGGCGTTAGCGTAGCTCGTGCCGGTGGCGAGCGGACCGCTACTGGCGACACTGCGCGTCGCGAAGTGGCTAGCAAAAACGTCGTCAGGAATCCTGACGTCAAGATGGACCAGCGTCGCGCTACCATCAGCGGTCGGTTGCACGCTGTAGGTCATGGTCGCCAGCTGAACCGTCGCAAGGTGTTCGGCGCCCAGCGCACCGTTTGTGACGTAGACCGGCACCAGCGCGCCACCAGGCGTACTGATGAGCACCAGCGGATCGGTGTCGCACCATTCCGCCGCAGCGACCCGAACCGGAGCGAAGGCTAGCACGATCGCCACTACGGTGAAGATCGCCACGAGCAACCGCCGCACCATCGCTGCCTCCTCAAATACAACGGCGCTGGCGGAAACACCAGCGTCACCCAAGCCTCCGGCGGCGCCCTGAAGCGCCTGGCCCATAAAGATACAGTACGCCCGGCCAACATATGCCGTCAAGGACACAATAGAGCCAGTAGTACTAGCGCGGCTGGTACTTTTCTCCTACCTGTTGCATGGCGACACCAGCGCCATAACCGCAGCGAGCGGGAAAATCTTCCCGCTCGCTGCTTCAACTATTCGATTGTATCTGGGACGTGGGTAGTGAGGTGGAGCTCCTGCTCCGGGCCAACGGCTGAGGTCGTGCCATACCCACGCTAAGAGTATGCCACGTCCGCGCGAAAACCGCCAGTAACCACCGATGCCAATAGTGCGTCGTATCAGGCAGGGCGACGCCAGGACATCATCTGGTCAACGTCACGCTTTTGCCGCTGGTGTCGCCCGTCAAGTACAATCGTACGGCTGGCCTTGGGGAGCAGGGTGGGATTTGCCTGCGAGCCATGGGGGTGGCTCGGGCCGAGCAGTGCTGAAGCGCGGAGAGAGATTCTTGGCGAGGGACATGCCATTACGCAAAGGCCAGGCGGCCGGCGGCGCGCAACGTGAGCCAGCGCGCGAAGCGGACCCACCCCGCCAGCCAGTGCTCGCCGCCGTCGCAGGTGCTACCGGCGGCGCGGCCGTGCTGGAACCACCCGCCCAGGCAGCCGATACCAGCCAGCGCACGATTCGCCCGGCCGGCGCGCCTATGGAGACGCCACAGCGCTGGGCAGGGCTGCCGCGCCGTATCTCGGTCGAGACGGCGGCCTACCTGGTGCTCGGGCTGCTGGCGCTCCTCTCGCGCTTCTTCGATCTCGGCTCGCAGGCGTTGCACCACGACGAGAGCCTGCACTCCTACTTCTCCTGGCTCTACTACACTGGACAGGGCTATCACCACGACCCGCTGATGCATGGGCCGTTTCTCTTCCATGCCGCCGCGCTGGTCTATTACCTGTTCGGCGACAGCAACGCGACCTCGCGCTACGCGCCGGCGCTCTTCGGCGCGGCGACCGTGTTGCTCCCGTGGCTTTTGCGGCGCGAGCTGGGACGCTGGGGCGCGCTGACCGCCTCGGTGCTGCTGCTTACCTCGCCGTCCTTCCTTTATTTCGCGCGCTTCCACCGCCATGATGTCTACTCGGCGTTCTTTGCCCTGCTCTTCTTCTGCGCGGTCGTGCGCTTCGTCGCCGCGCCGCGCCCGCTCTGGGCCTTCGTCGGGGCGGCGGCGTGGGGCTTCGCGTTCACCAACAAGGAAGACATCTTCATCATCACGGCGATCTTCGGCGCGGGCCTGGCGGTGGCGATCCTCTGGCAGGCCGCGCGCGAAGTGCTCTACCTCGGCGCTGTCTTCGTCGTCTTTCTTGGCGCGGTCGTCAAATTCGTGCCGAAACTTCTAGGCTGGCCGGCGCTGCCACAGATTCCCTGGGATAACCCAACCGGCGACGCGATTCGCGTCTACACCAGCAACTTGCTGACGCATCCGCTTGTCATCACGATCATTTTGCTGCTCGTCGCGTTCTGCGTACTTGCGTCGCGACTGCTAACTCGCCTGGCGCGCGGCCGGGGCTGGGTCGAAGGCGTCTTTGGCGGCCAGCCGGCCGGTTCGCCGGTCGCCGCGCTGCACGCCTACCTGGCCGACCGCCGCATGCTCTACATCAGCATCGGCATCGCCGCCGGACTGTATATCACGCTCTATACCAGCCTCTTCTCGAATCTGGCCGGCATCTTCTCTGGTTCGTTCGGCGCGCTCGGCTACTGGCTCGGCCAGCACGACGTGCGCCGCGCCGAGCAGCCCTGGTTCTACTATCTGCTGTTGATGCCGCAATACGATCCGCTGGCGGTCTTCCTCGGCGGCTTCGGCGTCGTCCTGACCGGCTGGCGCATCGTCACACATCGCCTTTTGGGCTGGGCGGAAGGGCCGCAGCCCTTCGTGCGCGGTCTGATCGCCTGGTGGGCCGTCGGCAGTATCGCCATCTACTCCTGGGCCGGCGAAAAGATGCCCTGGATGGATATTCACCCGGTGCTGCCCCTGTTGTTGCTGGCCGCTGCCCTGCTCGGCACCGCGATTGAGTGCGGAGTGCGGAGCGTGGAACGTGGATTGACCAAGGCAGAAGCAGAATCAGCATCTGCCGCTGCCGTCCGCCCTAATCCGCAATGGTCCTGGGCCATCGGCACGGTGATGCTCGCCGCGATGGTAGGCTGGTTCCTGCTGGCGGCGCGGCGCAGTTACGGCGGCGTGGAAGACCCGCGCGGCTGGTGGGTGCTGCTCGCGCCGGGGCTGGTGATCGTGGCGCTGGCGGTTGGCTTTGGTGTGCTGCGCGGCTGGTCGCGGGCCGGACGGGTGGCATTACTGGCGCTGGCGGCGGGGCTGCTCCTCTTCCACGTCCACGCGGGCTGGCGGCTGGCCTACGAGCGTGGCGATGTGCCGCTCGACATGCTCGTCTACGTGCAGACTTCGCCCGACGTGACGCGCGTAATGAGCGATATTGACGAACTCTCGCTCCTGCTGACCGGCGGTTACAACCTGCCGATCATGTACGACGACAATACCTCCTGGCCCTTCCAGTGGTATCTGCGGAACTACACACAGAAGCAGTACTTCGCCACCACCCTGACCGCGCCACCGTCCGACGACACCGCCATCGTCCTGGTCGGCAACGAGAACCTGGCGGCGCATCCTGAGATCAAGGACCAGCTCTACAACTATGTCGCGCAGCCGTATTCGATGCGCTGGCATTTCCCGGAGAACGAGACGTATCGCCAGTTCGCCATCGCGCCCGAACTCGGCCCCGGCTGGAGTGTCTGGATGGTGCAGAACCAGCCGCACGGCCTGGGCGACGTCGTCCGCAGCGTCGTCTCCTCACTGACTTCGACCGCCAAGCCGAACAACCAGGCCAGGCTCTTCCGGCTGCTGGCCTACCGCGACCTCGGCGCGCCGGTCGGCTCCTACGACTTCACCGTCTTCATTCGGAAGGACTTGCTGCCGCAGTACAACGCGATTCGATACAAATAGGCGGGTTGCAAGTTTCTTAGGACAAGGCAGTGCTTGTGACCAGGCGTAGTCTTCATGGCGAGAAACCTGCAACTTGTAACCTGCAAACCTGCAACTATCAACCAGGAGGCACCGACTTCACGGCTCGACGTTGACCAGCGACCCGCCGCGCCGGAGGCGGGAGCGCGGGTGACCGAACCGGCGGTCGCGCCCGACGCGCGGCTGGACCGGACCATAGACCTGGGGCGCATCGGCTGGGAGGCGCTGGCCTGGGCCGGGGTGCT
>DASUBC010000346.1:0-7598 GCA_035763465.1 Thermomicrobiales bacterium | reverse complement strand
CGATAGACGTCGAAGAGTCGCGCCGATTCGGCCAGCGGCTTCGCGGCGGTCAGGATGGCGCGCTGCACCGTGCCGGCCGGCGTTGCCTCGTCCACCACCACGGCGAAGTCCTGCACGACCGGCTGGAAGCGGGGCAGCGGGCGCAGCTCCTGGCGCGACGGCAGTTTCGTCTCCAGCGCCGCCAGGTCAAGTTCCGCCAGCAGCACGCGTGGCACAGTCAACCCGAAGTTCGCCGCGACGGCCGGATGAACCTCGCCGAAGACGCCGATCAGGTCGCCGCCGATCAGCAGTTCGGCCGCGCGGCCAGGATGGAAGGCGGCGTACTCGCTGGGCTGGTAGGTGACGTCGGTGATACCGAGCCGGTTGAGCAGCGCCTCGACGACGCCTTTCAGATCGAAGAAATCGAGCGGCGCGCCGGCTTCCACGGCGGGCGTGTAGAGGTCGCGCGGGCTGCGTGCGCCCGCCAGCGTGATCGAGAGTGTCAGCCGCTCGATCGGCTGCTGGCCGAGCGTGCGGGGCAGGTAGACCGGCCGCGCCTCGAACAGGCGTGCCACCGGACGATATTTCAGCCCTTCGGCCAGTGTCGCCAGGGCGTCCGCCATCAGGGTCGGGCGCAGAATCTGCCAGTCACTCCGCAGCGTGTTCACGAGGCGGGTGGAGTCGAACGACGGGCGATGGCCCTCCCACCAGGTTGTCCAGTGGCCGTCCGGCGTCAGCCGGTCAAGCGTCGGTTCGTCGGTCAGCGAATAGCAGATGATTTCGTGCAGGCCCGAGGCGGCCAGGATGTCGCGTACCTCGTCGGCGAACGCGCGCGATGGGTCGCGCACCGGCGGCTGCGTGCGGCCCTCCGGCAGCGTCTCCGGCAGTGTGTCGTAGCCGATGATGCGAATTACTTCTTCAACCAGGTCAGCCGATTGCGTGATATCCTGGCGGTAGGTCGGCACCGTGACGTGCAGGCGTGTGTCGCCGCCCGGCTGCTCCTCCACCGCTGCGCGCAAGTCCAGCCGCCCCAGCACCTCGACTGTCTCCGCGACCGGATAGGTTACGCCGAGCAGGCGTTTGAGGTCGCCGTAAGGTAGGTCTACCGTGCGCTCGGTGGCGGGGTTGGGGTAGACATCGGCGGTCCCGACGACCCGCGCGCCGGGGCAGAGTTCGAGGATGAGCGCGGTGGCGCGCTCGGCCGCCGGCCAGGCCAGGTTTGGGTCGAGGCCACGATGGAAGCGCACCGCCGCGTCGGTCGGCAGTTTCAGTGTCTGCATGGTGTGGCGCGTCGCGTACATATCGAAGTTCGCCGACTCCAGCAGCACGCGCGTCGTGTTGTCGTCAATCTCCGAGATCAGCCCGCCCATTACTCCCGCGAGCCCAACCGCCTTCTCGGTGTCGGCGATCGTCAGCATCTGCGTGTCGAGAGTCCGCATGACGTGATCGAGTGTTTCCATCTGCTCGCCCGCCCGCGCGCGGCGCACAACGATCCGGCCATCTGCCAGCCGGTCGCGGTCGAAAGCGTGCTGGGGTTGACCATACTCGATCATCACGTAATTGGTGATGTCCACGATGTTGTTGATCGGGCGCAGCCCGGCCAGTGTCAGCCGCCGCTGCAACCACTCCGGCGACGGACCGACCGTGACGCCCTCGATGGCGACCGCCACGTAGCGTGGGCAGAGGTCTGGATCGTCCACGGTCACGAGCGAACCACCAGCCGGTTCTGGTAACGCCGGCACGGCGGGCGGATGGAGCGGGCGCCGGGTCAGCGCGCCGACCTCGCGCGCGACACCCAGCACCGAAAAGTCATGCACCAGGTTCGGCGTAATCTCCAGTTCGAACACGGTATCGCCGAGATAGTCCTTCAGCGGCACACCCACCGGCGCATCGTCCGGCAGCGCCAGAATCCCCTCATGCTCGTCCGACAGTCCCAGTTCCTTTTCAGAACAGACCATGCCCTCGCTCGGCACGCCGCGAATGGTGCTCGCCTTCAGCGTGATCCGCTTCGGCTCCTCTGAATGGCCGTCCCAGAGCCGCGCGCCGGCGAGCGCCAGCGCGACCTTCTGCCCCTGCGCGATATTCGGCGCGCCGGTGACAACCGTCAGCCGGTGTTCGCCCGCGACCACATGCGCCAGACTGAGCCGGTCGGCGTTGGGGTGTCGTTCAACGGCCTCGACATAACCGACGTAGACGTTGTCCCACTCCGCGCCGATTTCGTGCAGCGCCTCCACCTCGACGCCCGCCAGCGTCAGCCGCGCCGCCAGCTCGCGCGGCGCAAGGTCAATGTCCACGAAATCGCGCAGCCAGCTGAGGGGTACGTTCATTTTGCCTCCAAGAGTGGGGATGAAAGGAGTCGAAAGTCAAAGGTCAAAGGTCGAAAGTCGCTGTGGTCAACACTCTAGGCCATCTGCCAACGCTGACTGAGGGAAAGCCGCTGCGTCATTGCGAGCGACCTTCGACCTTTGACCTTCGACTTTCGACCCACCATTAGATTCTCGTCCCCGCGAACTGCTCCAAGAACCGGAGGTCGTTCGCGTAGAAGTTGCGGATGTCGTCAATGCCATACTTGATCATCACAATGCGCTCGATGCCGAGGCCGAACGCGAAGCCGCTGTACTGCGCCGGGTCGTAGCCGACACCGCGCAGCACGTTCGGATGAACCATGCCCGCGCCGCCGAGTTCGAGCCAGCCGGTGTGCTTGCAAACTCGGCAGCCCTTGCCGCCGCAGACGGCGCAGGAGGCCGAGAAGTCCACGCCCGGCTCGACAAACGGGAAGAAGTCGCAGCGGAAGCGCACGCGCGTCCGCGCGCCGAAGAGCTGGCTCGCCATCTCGGTCAGCGTCCCCTTCAGATCGGCCATCGTGATGCCTTTGTCCACGCACAGCCCTTCGAGCTGGAAGAAGATCGCCTCGTGCGAGGCGTCGGTCGCCTCGTAGCGGTAACAGCGGCCCGGCACGATGACGCGCACGGGCGGGTCTTGCTTCAGCATTGTCCGCGCCTGCATCGGCGAGGTATGAGTGCGGAGAACGATTTCGTTGACCGTATCGTCGTCGCCGCGTGTGCCGACGTAAAAGGTGTCCCACTTGTCGCGCGCTGGGTGGTTCGGTGGAATATTTAGGTGGTCGAAGTTGTAGCGCGTCTCCTCGACCTCCGGCCCCTCGATCGTCTGGAAGCCCATCAGCGCGAAGATGTCGCTCAACTCGCGCGTCATCAGCGTCGTTGGGTGGAGCGAGCCGGTCGCTACCGGCCGACCGGGCAGGGTGACATCTACCGCCTCGGCAGCCAGGCGCGCGTTGAGCGCGGCCTGCTCGATGGCCTGCTTGCGCGCTTCGTAGGCCGCCGTCACCCGGTCTTTCGCCTCGTTGACCGCCGCGCCGAAGCGCGGGCGCTCCTCGGCCGGCAGTTTGCCCATCAGGCGCAGCGGCCCATTCAGTTTGCCGTCCTTGCGTCCCAGGTAGTCGCGGAACCAGCCTTCCAGCGTCGCCGCGTCGGTGGCCGCCGCCAGCCGCTCCAGCGCCTCCTGTTCAATCACGCCGAGTTGCGCGGTCCCCGTCGTGGTATCGGCCTCTTGCGCCATCGTTCCCCCCAGACAAAGCAAAGCGCCCGCTCGCACAGGGGCGAGGGGCGACCACGCGGTACCACCCTGTTTGACCGCCAGCGGCGGTCAACTCAGTCGCCGATCACGAACCGCTCGTGCCGGCGCGCTCCCGATAATGGGGGAGCTGCCCAGAAACGACTACGCATCACGCTACCCGCGCGACTTCACCGCCCGGCTCGGGAGTGAACTTCGCCACGCTTCCACCGGTGGCCGCTTGCACCCAGGGCGGCCGTTCGCTGGCGATTTCGGCGTGGGTACTCTCTCCGTCACTGCCATTGCGCGCTATTCGCTTATTCAGCAGTGTAGCAGAGAGACGAAGCGCGGCGCAATCGGCCTGAGGCGGGTGGGCGTGAGTCGTGAGTCGTGAGATCGTTGGGATAACGTTGCGCCAGCAGGCAGGCACCGTGCTGAAGCGAACCCACTGCCCGACTGCTCGACTGCCCGACTGCCCGACTCCGAAACGCTTGGCGTCGAAAACTGACCATATGCTATGCTATTGACGCGATCTTTCGAGCATGAAAGGAACAGTAGATCGATGGCGCAGACCAAGCAGCCACCCGCGAAATCGGTGACGCCGGGTGGGTCCAAATTGACCGCCGCCGAGCGCCGGGCGCAGCGCGCGGCCGAGGCGAAACTCGCGCAGCAGCGCCGCCAGCGCCGTACCCTGCTGATCGGGCTGGCCGTCGCACTGGTGCTGGCAGTGGGCGCGTTTTTCGTCGTGCGGCAGCAGATAGCCCAGCGCGATGTGATCGGCGTGCGGATTCCCGACGAAGGCCAGGGGCACCTCAACGAAGGCACGCCGCTGACCTTTCAGCATTACCCACCATCCTCTGGCAAACACTACCCCACCCCCCAGCCGGCCGGTATTTATCGTCAGGAAGTGGCCGAAGGATACTGGGTCCATAGCCTGGAGCACGGCTACGTCGTCGCGCTCTTGCGCTGCAACGGCAACAGTTGCGACCAGCTCTACCAGCAGTTCCAGGATCTCTATGACCACAGCCTGCCGAAGAGCCAGCAGTTCGGCAATGTGAAGTTCGTCGTCACGCCCTACAGCCATCCGTATAGCGACGGCGACGCGCCGATCGTCCTGGTCGCCTGGGACTACGAACTGAAACTGCAATCGTTCGACCGCGACAAGATCATCGGTTTCTACAAAGCGCATCTCGACAAGGGACCAGAGCAGGTACCGTAGCGACACGGTGAAGCGCGATGTGGCAAAGCCAGTGGAAGCGTCCAGTTACGGACGCCTCCACTGGCTTTTCTGCTGTCCTGCTGGGAATGATGACCCGGCGCGACAGGCTAACGGCGCGATAACAGATTGAGGATGAGTTCGAGTAGCCCCGGCCTGCTCTGGTTCAGACCTGGGTAATATGTGCCGATGACGACAGCAGCGCCATCGCTCGCCAACTGTCCCCAGTCGGTGTCCGGCGGTGGCGCGGGGGCTTCGCTCAACGCACGGGCGCAGGCGAAGCCAGGTTCGCGCTGCAACCGTGCGTCGTCGCGGCCGAACTGCCGCCGGCGCGCGACGAAGGTCGCGCCCGCGTCTGCCAGCGCAGCCAGCCGCGCGCAATCGGGCACATAGCGGCTGTCGCCGCAGGCGAATACGTCGTCCGGCGCGGGCGCGGCGGGCGTGAGACGGGTGTAGTAGCCGCGCGTCACCGCATCGTCGAGCACGGTCTGGAGGACCAGCGTCGCGCCCGCCGCGCTCTTGCCGCTGAACAGGAATAAGATCGCGCTGCCGACATCCTGCGGCGCCAGCGCAGAGCGAGTGAGCCGGCGGAGCAGCAGCCCTTCCAGCCCGGCGCGAGCGGCGGGGCGTGCGCCGGTGATGCCGATGGTCGCCGTCCCCTGACAGACAAGTGTCAGGTCTCCGCCGTCGTGCAGGTTCCAGAACGCGACCGCCAGCAGCTGCGCCGCGAGCGTCTCGGGCGCGACCCACTGCTGCTGACAGGGTAGTGGGACGAACGCCGGCACAGCCGCGTGGAGCGAATGGAGATCGCTGGCAAGCAACAACGCCTCGGCGCGATACAGCGCCAGCAGGCTGGCGGATGGCGCTGGCGCCGCGCTATTGCTGAAGGTCAACAGTGCTGACCTCGTAGATTTCCCGCGTCGGCTGGGCAGTGACGTACGATGCGAATCTCGCTACCTGCTCGCGATAATAGCCGCTGCTTTCGCCGGCGGTGATGTCGGCCTCGTTGTCCCAGAAGGTGAGCGATACGGCTTTGCCGTTCGCGCGGTCAACGAGGTCAATGTGACCACGGAAACCGGCCTGCTGTCGCATCGCCGGCACGGCAACTTCTTCGGCTATCTGGAGTGCTTCCGATAGCTGGTCTGGTGGTATCTGGAACGTCGTCACGCGGACATACATCACTGGCCTCCTTCCTCAACGCTGGCAGCGAATCGCCCAAGTACATCGAGTAACGATGGCAGCAGTATAGCGCGTTTTGCCCAGAAGGAGAGGGTTTTTCGATATCTTTTCGCATTCCTGGGGTACATTGGCTCGCCTTCGCCTGGCCCCTCTCCCGCGATGCAGGAGAGGGGCCAGGCGAACAGGGTACCCGCTTGTGGGTCGAGCTAGGGGTGAGGGGCCGACCTCATCAGTTGAAGAAATCCTGATCCTCTTCCGGCAGATAGGCTTGCGCGGCTTCGATGTTGAAGTCCACACCCATGCCGGGGCGGTCCCAGACCTCGATGAAGCCATCTTTGACGATCGGGTTCGGCAGACCCTCCACGATGTCGTACCACCAGTCGGGCTTGCCGGTCGGGTACTCGAAGGCGATGTAGTTCTGCGGCAGCGTGGCGCAGACCTGCACCAGCGCGGCCAGTCCCAGCAGCCCGTCGCCGGTGCCGTGCGGCGCCATCAGGATGCCGTGCAGATCGGCGTATTCCGCCACCCACTTGAGTTCCGCGATGCCGCCGATGTCGCACGGGTCCGGCCCGATGATGTTGACCGCGTGAGTCTCGATGAGCTCCTTGAAGTTCTGGCGCAAGTAAATCTGCTCGCCCGTGTGAATCGGCGTTGAAGTGTTCTGCGTCAGGTCGCGATAGACATCGGCGTTGACGTAAGGCACGTAGTCGCCGGTGAGCAGGTCTTCGAGCCACATCACGTTCAGCGGCTCTACAGCTCGCGCCAGCCGCAGGGCGTCCGGCGCGGTCCAGCCCGGCCCGCAGTCGAGCGCCAGGCCGATCTCGTCGCCCAGCACATCCTTCATCGCCTCGACACAGGCGATGACGTGCTTCAACCCGCGCTCGGTTAGCAGCCCACGTTCCAGGCTGCCATGTGCGCCGGACGGCACCATGTCGCCGTAAAAGAAATTCGGTACTTCGCGGGGCATTGCACTGTGGAAGCCGATGCCCTGCTTGATGATGGTAAAGCCTTCGGGCGCTGCCTTCATCTTCGCCATGTTCGCGGCGTAGTCTTCCGGTGTATAGCCGTCCATGGGAAACCGCACCGCGCCATTGTAGACGCGCACCTTGTCGCGCACCTTGCCGCCCAGGAGCTTATAGACCGGCAGCCCCGCCGCTTTCCCCGCGATGTCCCACAGCGCCATCTCGATCGCGCTGACGGCGCTGCCCCACGGCTTGAACGCGCCGCGCCGCCGAATCTTCAGCATCACCCGCTCGACGTTCGTCGGGTCTTCGCCGATGATAAGCGGCGCATAATAGAGCACATGGGGTTTGAGGTAGGGCTTGTACGCTTCCACCTCGCCATAGCCGCTGATACCCTCGTCAGTCACGACGCGGACGATCGGGTTCTGCCCGATTACCGCGCATTTGACGTCTGTGATCTTCATTGATCGCTAACCCTTCCCTCTCCGTCTCGCCGCGCCCATCGCCGCGCCGCGCGCAGTGTAGCATGGCAGGGGATAGAGGATAGGGGATAGGGGATAGTCTCTCGTCAGCACTGTGCTGGCAGACCAGCGCACTGCCTGGGATGAGCACTATCCCCTATCCCCTATCCCCTCCACCAGCGTCAGCACCGCCGCCTCGGGTGGGCAGTTGAACCGGATGTAGGGAGG
>DASUBC010000345.1:0-14976 GCA_035763465.1 Thermomicrobiales bacterium | reverse complement strand
CTGGCTACAGGAAGCACACAATGCCGCCGCCCGAACGCGCCTGGTATAGCTACGCCATCATCCGGCTCGTGCCACGGGTCGAGCGCGGTGAGTTCCTCAATGTGGGCGTCGTCCTTTTCGCACGCACACGCCGCTTCCTGGCGGCCCGCGTCGAACCAGATTTCGCTCGCCTGCATACCTTCGCCCCGGACGTTGACGATGGACTTATTCTGGCCCATCTCCACGCCTTCGTCGCGATCGGCGCCGGTGCGCCGGAAGGCGGCCCAATCGCCGCCCTGCCGCCCTCGGAGCGCTTTCACTGGCTGACCGCGCCCCGGAGCACAATACTCCAGACCTCGCCCGTCCACATTGGCTGTTGCGCCGACCCCGCCGCGACGCTCGAAGACTTGCTGATCGCGTATGTGCGGGTGCGTGAGTCGTGAGCAGGGCCAGGTCAGCACCGTGCCTATCTTTGGGCGCAGTACTTGTGCCAAACGACCACGGCGCACGACTCACGCCCTCACGACTCGTCGAATCATATTGCGTATTGCCCACTCGTAGCGCATACTTGAAGTTCAAGGAATATGCGGTTTGCGACGGGAGATGATGATGTTTCGCCATCGCGCGCCAGACCTCAAGGCGGCAACGCCACGCTATTCGCTCACGGCTCGGCTGCTGGCTCTCGGCGAAATCCTCGATAATCACAAATATGTCGAGAATGGACTTTGTATCCTCGCTAGCGACGGTGGCTTCATTGTTACCGGCTTCGTCCCAGTCGCGAAGGGAATGGACGTAACTCTCTTGCAACAAACACACGAAATTACCCCCGCGATGATCGCCAGCGCGCTCGAAGCCTACAACCAGCCCGACCGGTAGGTCACCCTTCCAGGAGGATGAGCAGATGCGACTTTTTTCCGGGCTTGGTCACTCCGATTATCAGGATGTTCTGCGCGCGATTGGTTTTCTGTGCGACCAGAACGGCTGGACCCATCTGCGCTTGATCGAGTGTGAAGAAGGACTGATCCTCCAATATAAGGAGCAATCTCAGGGGCGCGACTTCACGACGTACCTGTACAGCGACGAAGACCTGCAAACCTTGTTGCGCGAAGCGTACCACCGGCGCACCCCGCCGGTGAATCCGTTCAGCCGTCCGGGTGGCTTGCCAACCAAACGGTAGACTCAAGTGTCGCGCGTCAGCAGCACAAATTCATCGCCATCCAGCCTGCCACCTTTGCGGAACCGGCTGTGCTCGTGAAACCCGCAGCGCCCATACACCGCGAGCGCGCGAGCGTTGAAGGCGGCGACTGTCAGCCGGAAACGCGCGGGCGCATACACCTTGCGCCCAAACGCCAGCACTTGCGTGACATAGGCCGCCCCCAGCCCACGACCAGTGTGGTCGGGCCGCAGGCCCAGTCCAACATCCAGCGCGTCAGTATCGGCATAGTCGCCGCCCGGCACTCGCGCATCCGCGCCGAAGCAGCAAAACCCTACTACCTCACCCGCCAGCGTATGCGCCGTGAAGTACGCGTTCGCCGGATCGGTCAACACGGCGACGCCAGCCGCCAGCGCCGCCGCGTCGCCAGCCAGGTTGTAGCGGTCGTACGGCGCGGCATACCGCCAGCCCAGGACTTCTTCGGCGTCCGCAGCCGTCAGCGGCTGGAATGTTACCCGGATTTGCTGGCCGGCCGGCTCGGTCATCGGCTCACACCGCCGTCCCGCTTCGGCTGTCAGGCGCCCTGACGATCAACTTCCGGCTGCTCTTCGCCAAACGCGCCCTCGGTATCTCGCCCGGCCGTCTGCATTCGGCTGCGTGGCGCGGCGTGGTGCTCGGCCGTCGGCACGCTCTCATCGCCCACGCCGATATCTTCCTGGTCCGGCGGAGACGGATCATGGGTTGGCCGGCCAGCATGGGTCGCCTGAATCCCCGCCGGGTCACCAGCGGTTGTCTCGTCGGGTCGTGGCTGGCCGCGTCCGGTATCCTCCGCCGAGCGGTGATCCTTCCCACGCAGATGGCCCTTGTCACTGCGGTCCGGTCCTTGACGCTCAGTTACCATCACTGCCTCCTTCAGCTTATCCAGCGCGGAACTTTGTAGTCGCGCTGATAGACAGTAATGCCGTGCAGAAACGGTGCCAGCGTTCACCCGGCCCAACCGCGGTATCATCGTCGCGATGGTACGCTATGCCCCCACAGAGTCAGCCCACCGCAACCCTGGCCGAAGCGAGGAGACTCCAATGTGGCCAAGTGCTGAGGTTATCGAGACAATCGGCGTCCGTGTGGTGGCGCCGCTGGGCGGGCGGCTCAACCAGCACTGGCTCGTTGACGTGGGTGGCGAGCGCCTGGTCTTGCGCCGCTGGGCCACGCTCGCTGGCGATGTCGCCTACGAACTGCAGCTGCTGGATCGCGTCGCCGCGCTGGGCTGGCCGGTCGCGCCCGCCGTCGCGGAGCCGGTCGAACTGGACGGTCACTTGTGGGGACTGTTTCCGTTCCTGCCCGGCGAGCTGCCGCCAACCCCTCACGGCTCGCCCACCGAGCAGCGGGCGCGCGGCCGTTTGCTGGCGGCGTTCCATGCCGATCTGGCGCGGCTGGATGACCTGGGCCAACGGCCCGGCTGGCGGCGCTGCGAGACAATTCTGGCCGATCCGGCTCTCGACCGGGTGCTGGCTGAGCGGGAGCAAGCGTACTCCGAGGAAATCCGCCTGCTGCGCTGGCACCTGGACCGCGCGCGGGCGTGGCTGGCCGGGCTGCGCCCGCAGGAGCGACCCGGCCAGCTGATTCACGGCGACTTCACCGCGTGGAACCTGCGCTACCAGGATGGGCAATTGTCGGGCATCCTCGACTTCGAACTGGCTCACTGGGACCACCGGATCGCCGACTTCGCGCTCTCCTGGCGCGGCAAGTACGACGCCGTCATTCAGGGCTACACGGAGATATCGCCGCTGGAGCCGGAGGAATGGGAACTCCTCACCCCAATGTGGTGGGCCTGGCTCATCGAAGGCGCCTGCCGCGACCTGGCGGCTGGGCCATGCGACCTTGGCTGGGTCATCACGCACCTCCTTCGGCGCTCGCCGCTGATGGGCCGGGACGCAGCGCCGTTCAGATAGCCGACCGCAGCAGTCCCAGCACAGCCTATCCAGCTCTTGCAAGGGCGTTTCGCTCTAGGCGGGACCGGCCATTCACGATAGGATAGGGCCGCTGTGCCCGCGCGTATGCATAGCGGTGGCAGCGACAGGCAATGCCAACCACTGACGACGCGCCTGAGAGGATCGGCCCGCGTCATGCCACCAAGCGCAAAGGACGGGGAATGAGACGGGTACTGCATTGGCTGGGAATACTGCTTGGCGTGCTTGTGCTGCTTATTCTCATCGCCCTCGGCGGCGTCTACGCCCTCAGCACATACCGCCTGAACAAGACGTATGCGGTGCCCGCCGAGTCCCTGACGATCCCGACCGACGCGGCCAGCGTCGAACACGGCAAGCATATCGCGACCGCAATGGCCGGCTGCGGCAACTGTCACGGCGTCACGCTCGGCGGCCATGTCGTCTTCGACCAGCAACCGCTGGGCAGCGTCGTCGCGCCCAACCTCACCACCGGCAAAGGTGGCATCGGCGCGACCTTCACCGACGCCGACTGGGTGCGCGCCATCCGGCACGGCGTTGGTCCGAACGGCAAGGCGCTGCTCATCATGCCGTCGGACGATTATCACAACCTGGGCGCCACCGACCTCGCCGCGCTGATCGCCTATCTGAAGCAACTGCCCCCGGCGGACAGCAGCGATCTGCCCACCACCGCTCTCGGCCCGCTCGGCCGTGCCCTCTTCGTCACGGGGCAGTTGCCGCTGCTGCCCGCCGACAAGATTGATCAGCGCGCGCCGCTGCAAGCGCCGCCGCCCGCCGGTCCGACCGCGCAGTACGGCCAGTATCTCGCGTCCTTCGCGTGCCAGGGCTGTCACGGTCCCAGTTACACCGGCGGCAAGATTCCCGGCGGCGACCCCAACGACCCGCCCGCCGCCAACCTGACACCGGCCGGTATCGGTGCCTGGAGCGAGACCGACTTTGTCCACGCTCTGCGCGACGGCCAGCGCCCCGATGGCACGCGCATTGACACTGCCATGCCCTGGCCCGTCTTCCACAACATGACCGACGACGAACTGCGCGCGCTCTACCTCTTCCTGCGGACATTGCCGGCCAAAGGCCAGTGACGAGTGGCTCGTGTCAGCGTGGGGTTGGTAGATGGGCGCGCTGGCCTCTGTGCTGCCGCTAATGCGCCGGGCAAAACAAAACTGGTGGCATGTATCTCGCGTATATGTTAAGTAGAAGAGGTTCGTGTTTACGGGTGCAAGCGTGCTGGCAGCAGTAAGGAATAGGAAAGACAAGAGTACCGGTACGCGGCTGAAAGTCCCGCTGGAAGTTGCCCTCTCTAGGGGATTGCCAATCGGCTATGGTGCGAGTAATATTGTACGTACATAGCGGCCTGGCATTGAGCGTGGACCTTTTTTGAGCAGAGCAGCGTCTTAGTACCGAAAGCAACGCCGCTTTCGCCGGGATCAGCGGGATCCCACCCGATAGCACCCCCAGCGTCGTTGGTTGTCGTGCCTCCCCTTGTAGCTTGACCCGGTCAGCGAGACAACGCCGTCCCGCCTTCCCCGGTAGACTCCGCAGTCATTGTCTACTCTCCTCGGTATGCGATTCCTACCTGGCGCGGTGACGAATATGGACAGAGCACTCCACTGTATAGTCCCTTGATGGGCCGGTAGCCGGTTCAGCGGCTGGATTCAGTATCGCGTCGGTTTGTTTCCCGCCTGATATGGCGCACTGGCGAGCGATCTGTCGGTCCACCATACGATCCCGCTACTGAGAAGTGGATCGTTTTTCCGGTGATTACCGCGCGGCGCAGGGGCGCTCGCGTGCTGGAGAAGGCTTGCTGTTTTCGTGTCCCGCACATCTTCCACCCCTGCCGGCGGCTGCCAGGCCGGGGCGATTGAGTATCAACATCGGAGGCCCCCTATGAACCTGCTAGAGCGCCTGGAGAGTCACCGGAACGAAGAGCGCCGCCTGGCCTGGCACGGGCGGTTCGCCGACTACTTCGACCTCGCCATCGCCAACCCGCGCATCGCCCAGCTCGCCCACGCGCGTATCTACAACATGATCACCGACGCCGGGGTGACGACCGACGAACGCGGCAACGCCCAGTACGCCTTCTTCGAGCAGGACATTTTCGGCATCGAGAAGCCGATCGAGCAACTGGTCGAGTACTTCCGCTCGTCGGCGCAGCGGCTGGAGGTCCGCAAGCGCATCCTCCTGCTGATGGGACCGGTCGGCGGCGGCAAGTCCACCCTCGTCGCCCTCTTGAAGAAGGGTCTTGAGCAATACACCCGCACCGAGGAGGGCGCGGTCTACGCGATCGCCAACTGCCCGATGCACGAGGAACCGCTCCACCTCGTCCCCGAGACGCTGCGCGCCGACATCCAGCGCGAGCACGGCCTCTACATCGAGGGTGAACTGTGCCCGCACTGCCACTACTGGCTCCAGCAGGACGGCTCGGCCATCCACCCCTGGGGGCCGAACTTCAAGGCCGGACATCAGGAGGATGTGCCGGTCGTCCGCATCGCCTTCTCGGAGAAAGACCGCTATGGTATCGGCACCTTCGCTCCCTCCGATCCGAAGAGCCAGGACATCGCCGAACTGACCGGCGGCCTTGACCTCGCGACGATCGGCGAGGTCGGCTCAGAGAGTGACCCGCGCGCCTACCGCTTCGATGGCGAACTGAATATTGGCAATCGCGGTCTGGTTGAGTTCGTCGAGATGCTGAAAGTTGACGAGCGTTTCCTCTACGTCTTGCTGACCCTGTCGCAAGAGCAGAATATCAAGACCGGGCGCTTCGCGATGATCTACGCCGATGAAGTCGTCGTCTCCCACACCAACGAGCACGAGTACAACGCCTTTGTCGGTAACAAGAAATCGGAGGCATTGCAGGACCGCATTATTCTGGTCAAAGTGCCCTACAACCTGCGCGTCAACGACGAGGTCCGCATCTACCAGAAACTCTTGAAGCAGAGCGCCGCCAGCGACGTCCACCTCGCGCCGTACACGCTCGAAACCGCCGCGACCTTCGCCGTACTGACCCGGCTGGAGGAGTCGAAGAAGGCGGGCATGAGTCCGCTGAAGAAATTGAAACTCTATAACGGCGAGTCGGTCGAAGACCTGGGCGAGAAGGATGTCAAGGAATTGCACGAAGAGGCGGAGCGCGAGGGTCTCGACGGCATCTCGCCGCGCTATATCATCAACCGCCTCTCCAGTGCGCTGGTCCGCAAAGATGTCAGCTGCGTCAACGCGATTGACGCGCTGCGCGCTCTGCGCGACGGTCTCGACCAGCACACGGCGATCACCAAGGAGCAGCGCGAGCGCTACCTCGGCTTCATCACCGAGGCGCGCAAGGAGTACGACGAGCGCGCGAAGAAAGAGGTGCAGCGCGCCTTTGTCTACTCCTACGAGGAGTCGGCGAAGACCTTGCTGAAAAATTATCTCGACAACGTCGAGGCGTTCTGCAACAAGACGAAGATGACCGACCCCATGACCGGCGAGGAAGTCGAGCCGGACGAGCGGTTGATGCGCTCAATCGAGGAGCAAATCGGCGTGGTCGAGACCGGCAAGCGCGCCTTCCGCGAGGAGATTCTGATTCGCATTTCCTCGCTGGCCCGGCGCGGTCAGACCTTCACCTACGACTCGCACGAGCGCCTGAAGGAGGCGATCGAGAAGAAACTCTTCGCCGATATGAAGGACGTCGTCAAGATCACGACCTCGACCAAGACGCCCGACGCCGACCAGTTGCGCCGGATCAACGAGGTCATTGACCGCCTGGTACGTGACCAGGGGTACTGCCCGACCTGCGCGGCGAATCTGCTGAGCTATGTCGGGGCGCTATTACAACGGTAGGGTCGGACGGGGGCGAAAGTCGGAAGGTCGAAAGTCGAAGGTCGCTCCTGATCAGGCAGTGGCTTTCTGACAGGCGGCGTTCGCAAACAAACCGCAGTATTGACCGGAGAGACCTTCGACCTTCGACCTTCGACTTTCGTCCAGAGGGTATGCCCATGTCGAACCACTTCACCGTCAGCCTGTCGCAGCAGGATTGGTCGCTCCACCGCAAGGGACCGACCGACCAGGCACGCCACAACGAAAAGGTCAAGGAGGCCATTCGCGAGAATCTGGCCGACATCATCAGCGAGCAGTCCATCATCACCTCCGACGGTAAGAAGATCGTCAAGGTGCCGATCCGCTCGCTGGAAGAGTACAAGTTCCGCTTTGGCGAGCCGCCGCAAGGTGGCCAGGCTGGGCAGGGCGAAGGTGGCTCGCAGGTCGGCGATGTGATCGGGCGCACCGGCAAACCCGGCCAGGGCAATGGGCCGGGCGCGGGAGAGCAGCCGGGCATTGACTACTACGAGGCGGAACTGACCATTGACGACCTCGCCGCGCTTCTCTTCGAAGACCTCGCGCTGCCGCATCTAGAGCCGAAACGCGCGCAGGAGCTGGAGGCGGAGACGGTGCGCTTCACCGACATCCGCAAGCGCGGCCCCTTCGCCAACCTCGACAAAAAGCGCACCATCCGCGAGAACCTGAAGCGCAACGCGCTGGCCGGACGCACCGGCTTCGCCGGCCTCAAGAACGACGACCTGCGTTTCAAGACCTGGGAGCGCGATATCCGGCACGAGTCGAACGCGGTCGTCCTGGCGCTGATGGACGTCAGCGGCAGCATGGGCACGTTCGAGAAATATATCAGCCGCGCTTTCTACTTCTGGATGGTGCGCTTCCTGCGGTCGAAGTACTCCCACGTCGAGATCCGCTTCATCGCGCACCATACCGAGGCGAAAGAGGTCACCGAGGAGGAGTTCTTTACGCGCGGCGAGAGCGGCGGCACCAAGGCGTCCAGCGCCTACCAGCTGGCGTTGGAACTGATTGACACCCATTACCCGCCGGCGGATTGGAACATCTACCCCTTCCACTTCTCTGACGGCGACAACTGGCATACCGACAACGAGGTCTGCCTGCAACTGGCCGGCGAACTGCTGCGCCGGTCCAACCAGCTCGGCTACGGCGAGATTCGCCAGCAGCAGGGCTACTACAGCGGCAGCACTCTGATGGGCGCCTTCGGGAAGCTCACCGACCCGAAGTTTCAGTCGGTCGTCATCAAGAGCAAGGCTGATGTGTACCCGGCGCTGCGGAAGTTCTTCGCGGAGGATGAGTCAGCGGGGTCGCAGGTCTAGCGAGGTCGAAAGCCGCTATAACGAGCGACTTTCTGACAACGAGCGTTCACAGACGAACCACAGCGCTGACCGGAGCGACCTTTGACCTGCGACCTTCAGACCTGCGACCCCCGGAGGGCATCATGGTTGACCAACACTACCTGGATGAATTGTCTGAGGCGACCGAACGTCTCTGGGCGATGGCGCACGAGCTGGGATTGAAGCCCTTCCCGACGCACTTTGAGATTGTTCCCTCGTCAATCATGTACGAGTTCGGAGCTTACGGTATGCCGGGGCGCTTCAGTCACTGGACGCATGGGCGCGCCTTCCAGCAGATGAAGACGATGTACGACTACGGTCTGAGCAAGATTTACGAGCTGGTCATCAACACGAACCCCAGTTATGCGTACCTGCTCGACGTCAACTCGGTCCTGCAAAACAAGTTCGTGGTGGCGCATGTCCTCGGGCACACCGACTTCTTCGCCAACAGCGCGCACTTCGCCAAAACCTCGCGCCAGATGGTCGAGACGATGAACCGCGACGCCGAGCGCATCGCCGGCTACGAATACGAGCACGGCCAGCGCGAGGTCGAGCGGCTGCTCGATGCGGTCCTCGCGCTCGAAGACCACCTTGATCCCTACGCGGACCCGGCGGAGTACGACTGCGCCTACCGGCCCGCCGCGAAGAAACGCCCGCCGGTGAGCGGACCATACGACGATATCTGGGATCTCGATCGGAGTGCGACGCCGGCGACCGCAGCGACCACGCAGGGCGGCCCCTACCGTGACCTGCTCCTCTTCCTGCTCTGCCACTCGCCGGTCCTGGAGGACTGGGAACGCGATGTCGTCTCGATCGTACGCGACGAGATGCTCTACTTCGTGCCGCAGATGAAGACGAAGATCATTAACGAGGGCTGGGCCGTCTTCTGGCACCTGCGCCTGCTGCGCGCGCTCAACCTTGACGGCCAGGACTGGATTGACTTCGCCGGGATGCACGCCTCGGTCTTACAGCCCTCGAAGCGGTCGTTGAATCCCTATTACCTGGGCCACGGCCTGCTGGAGGACATCAACCGGCTCCACGGTGGGAATGAGACCGCTGTCGCGCCGGTCATGTTCGAGATCCGCGAGCGCGAGAGCGATGTGTCGCTGATCCGCAACTATTTGACGAAGGAACTGGTCCACGACCTCGACCTCTACCTCTACGAGCAACGGGGGGATGAGCTGGTCATCGTGGAGAAGGACCACGAGAAGATCCGCGACATGCTGATCACCTCGCTGCTCAATCGCGGCCACCCGCACATTGTCGTCGTGGATGGCGACTACCGGGGCAATCGTGAGCTCCTTCTGCGTCACGAATACGAAGGCCAGGGACTTGACCTGCCCTACGCCGAGAAGGCGCTGGAGCACGTCTACCGCCTCTGGGGCCGCCGCGTCCACCTGGAGACGCGCCAGCAGGACCAGCCGCTGGCGCTCAGCTACGCGCCCGATGGCGGTCATCAGCGGCGGTAGGGCGACCGCGAAAATTGCGGGCGCTGGTGCGCCCGCCAGAGGGTGAAGTAAGCCATGCCAGGCGCAGCGCACGGGCGAGCCGCGCCGGTGGTTCGCTGATCTTCCACGCGTTCAGCGTGCCTGCCTGGGAAGGGCGTCGCTCGTTGACGCGAGCACATGCACGCCTCCAGAACCACGGCCTCCATGATGCTGCTGAATCCTGCGCCAGTCTGGTCGAGGTCGTTGGCGCTCATCTACCAAGCGCACTACCCCAGACCACAAAGACTGCGAACGGTATGGGCGGGTGCGCCGGCGGCCATTTACCCGGCATTTACTCCGGGCAACGCTATGACCAACCTGCCCGCGCAAGCATAGGATTGGGCCGACTGGCCCACCATAACGCTTGTCACGGGAGGGGTAGGATGATGCAACCATTCCTCACAACGATCCTCTTCGCGGCGGACGACTCGTTGGGCGCGATCGAGGCTGGCCGGGCGGCGCTGGCGCTGGCCGACATGACGGGCGCGGCCCTCCACGTTGTCCATGCCTGGCGCGTGCCGGAGGTTCACGCCGACCCGACACTCTCTGCGCACGAACGGACATTCGCGGCCGGTCTGTACGAGCAACGCGGGCGCGACGTGCTGGCCGCGGTGCTGGAACGGCTGGAAGCGGCGGGTGCAACAATCGCGGGCGCCGAACTGCGCCATGGGCCACCCGCCGAAGCGGTGCTGAACGAGGCCGAAGCGGTCGGCGCCGACCTGATTGTTGTCGGTAGCCGCGGCTTTGGCCCGGCCAAGCGGGTCATGCTCGGCAGCGTGGCCGAAGCGATCGTGCGCGGCGCGTCCTGCCCGGTGCTCACGGTGCGGGGCGCGCCTGGTGACTGGCCGCCGGCCCGGATCATTGTTGGAGACGACGGTTCGGCCGAGGCACGCCGGGCGGGCGAACTCGCCGCCGCAATTGGCGGCGCGGCCGGGGCCGGCGGCCTGCTCATCCGCGAAGTGCCCATGTTGCCGGTCGCGGATGGCGCCGATGCCGCGCGGGCGGCGGCGGTGCAAAGCGCGGCGTTCGACCGGGCGGGACGCTACCTGGCCCGCCGGGCGGAGGCGCTGGCGCCGCTGCTCGGGCAGCCGCCCGTGACGCGCACCACGGCGGAGACGGCGGCGATCGCTCTGCTGGAGGCGGCCGAGCAGGGTGCGGGACCGGCGCTGCTGGCGCTGGGCACGCGTGGCTCCGGCGCAACCGGTCAACTCTGGCTGGGCAGCACCGCTATCCGTGTGCTCACCTGCGCGCCCGGCGCGGTGTTGATTATCCCGCACCGCGCGGTGACGTAATGGGCGCGAGCGGCAAGGAGATGCGGCGCGGGCACTCTAGTGGCCGCGCCGCATACTGGTCCAGCCCGATTCGCCGGCGATGCCGGTTGCCGGCGAGGGGTATGCTGGCTGGCACCCGGCTCTGGGAACTCACCGCTCGCGTCCCTGGCTCGCGACCCTCGCCGGTGGGGCAGCCAGGGCTACGCGCTCACCGGCTCCAGCGTCGTCAGGCGCGACCGTACCCTGCCCCACTCGGGCGGGACAATCAGCACTGGATCGCTGGCGCTATGCAGCAGCGTGTTAGAGACACTCCCGAGACGCAGCCGATCCACCAGGCCCAGACCGCGGCTCCCGACGACAATCAGCGCCGGCCCGCGCCCGGCGGCTGTGCTGAGTAGCGCCTCCGCCGGGTCGCCGGCCACCACCTTGATACGCAACCGGCGTTCGGGCCCTGGCTCCAGTCCCCTGGCCCGCCGTTCGAGCATGGTTACGCTCTGGCGGAGCGCCCTGGCCCGATCTTTATTGTCGCCAGGCGCCTGCCCGGCCAGGGCCGGTTCCGCATGTACCAGCGTAACCGGCAGGTCGCAGCAGGCGCCCAGGTGGGCCGCCAGTTGCGCCGCCACGCCGGCAGTCACAGAGCCGTCGTCGCCGCTGACGATTTGCGCGGGCGGCCAGGCAACCGGCTCGCCGCGAATCACCAGCACCGGCCTGGTCGCGTGGTGGACAAGCCCGGACGAGACGCTGCCGAGCACCAGCCGCCGGACAGGGCCATGCCCCCGGCTGCCGGTGATGATGAGGTCGGCGGCCAGTTCTTCGCTGAGAGCGACAAGTTCAGTGGCTGGCTGGCCCGCGCGCAAGTGCAGCGCGGCCACCGTGCCACCCGCAGCCATGACCTGAGCCTCCGCGCGTTGCAGAACCACGCCGGCCTGCTCTTTCACCTGCTCGATGTACGCTTCCAGCGGGAATGCCGGATAGGGAAATGCCCCTACGGCCAGCGGCGGCATCCACACCTGCGCGATATGCAGCGCCGCGCCTGTTCGTTTCGCCAGGTCCGCCGCAGCCAGCGTCGCCGCTTCGGCATCGTCTGAGCCATCAGTCGCCAGCAGGATTCGCCGGATCTCGGTTTCCATCAGTCCTACTCCTCGTTCTCGCCGTAGCGCGTCGCTGCGCTGACCTCCTACGTCAATTCTTGCCCTGGTAGGTTGCCGCAGGCGTTGCCACGGGTAACGCCTGGGTAAACGCCAGCGCAGCCAGCAGCACGCTGGCCCGGCCTGCGTGGTTTACGTGCGGTTTACCTCCCGCAACCAGGGAGGCAACGCTGGCCTGCCACACTGCCGCCAGGCCCGAAGTGGCGCCAATGACTGAAGGAGCGAAGATGCTGCCGATGTGGACAAGAGTATGGACATTCCTCCGGGAGAACCCCCTTCCTGGCCTGGCCTTGCTCGGCCTGGTGGCCGGCGTGGTGATGCGCTTTGGCCTGGGCAATCCCGTGGCTGCCGACTGGATCTGGCTCGTCGTGCTGGTGATCGGCGGTGCGCCGCTTGTCTGGCACACCGTGCGGGGGATGCTGCGCGGCAATTTCGCCGCAGACGTCGTCGCGATGCTCGCTATCATCACGGCGGTCATCACGCGCGAGTATTTCGCGGGCCTCATCATCGTGTTGATGCAGTCGGGCGGCGAGGCGCTGGAGCATTACAGCCTCCGGCGGGCGTCCTCGGCGCTCGAACTGCTGCTGGCCCGCGCGCCGCGCATCGCCCACCGGCAGGAAGGCGATCGGCTGGTGGATATTGACGTGGCCCAGGTAGCGGTGGGCGATCTCCTCGTCGTCCGCCCCGGCGACCTCGTCCCGGTGGACGGTACACTGCTCTCTGACCAGGCGGACATTGATGAGTCGGCGCTCACTGGCGAGCCGCTGACCCGCGCGAAGAACAGCGGCGAATGGCTGCTGAGCGGCAGTGTGAACACTGGCGACGCGGTAGAGATGCAGGCGGGCGCACGTAGCGCCGACAGCCAGTACACGCGCATCGTCGAACTCGTCCGCAAAGCGCAGGAGGAGAAGCCGCCGCTCCAGCGCCTGGCTGACCGCTACGCAGTCTGGTTCACGCCGCTCACGCTCGTCATGTGTGTGTTCGGCTGGCTGATTACGCGCGACGCCAGCACAATTCTCGCCGTGCTCGTCGTTGCCACCCCGTGCCCGCTCATTCTCGCCGTGCCTGTCGCGGTCATCAGCGGTATCAACCGGGCGGCCGATTACGGCATCATTATCAAGGGTGGCGCGGCGATCGAGCACGTTGGCCGGGCACAGGCCGTCGTCTTCGACAAGACCGGCACTCTGACCCACGGCACACCGGTCGTCTCCGATGTCGTCACCTTTGACGGCCTTACGCCGGACGACCTGTTGCGGCAGGCCGGCAGCGTTGAGCAACTCTCCTCACACCTGCTGGCGCGCACCATCGCTGAGGCAGCGCAGGCGCGCACCGGCGCGCTCCCTCTGCCGACCAACTTCCGCGAGCGGCCCGGCTATGGTGTCGCGGCCGACCTCGACGGCCGGCAAATCCTGGTGGGGTCGCCGCGCTTCCTCACCGAAGAACTGGGCAGCCCGCCACCGGCGACGCCCGGCGCGGGCATGGCCTCCTATGTCGCGATTGATGGCCGGCCTACGGGCGCGATCCTCTTCAGTGACCGCCTGCGGCCCGGCGTGGCGACGCTGATGGACCGCCTGCGCGCCTTAGGTGTGCGCCGCACGGTTATGCTGACCGGCGACCGCCAGGCCAACGCCACGCGCATCGGGCAGGAGGCGGGCGTAGACGAAATCGTCGCCAACCTGTTGCCCGCCGACAAGGTCCGCGAACTACAGACGCTCAAGTCGCGCTACGATCAGGTTGTCATGGTGGGTGATGGGATCAACGACGCACCCGCGCTCGCGACCGCGTCGGTCGGCATCGCTATGGGGGCGCATGGCACGGGCATCTCCGCCGAGGCAGCCGATATCGTGCTGCTGGTGGACGATGTCACCAGAGTCGGCGACGCGGTCGCGATCGGGCAACGGATGCGGCAGATCGCCCAGCAGAGTATTTTCGTGGGTCTCGGCCTCAGCCTGGCCTTCATGGTCATCGCGAGTTTCGGCCTGATTCCCCCCGCGATCGGGGCGCTCTTACAGGAAGTGATTGATGTCGCGGTGATTCTCAATGCGCTCCGGGCGCGGGAAGGTGAGCGGCAATACGGTACGTCCGGCCAGGTTCCGCAGGTGGCGCAGAGTATTGTTCAACAAGGCGGCCCATCGTGACAGCGACAGCGACTCGCTGGGGTGAACTGCTCGAAGCGGCGCTGACCCAGGCGAAGGCCAGGCGCGGTATCGCGGACGACACCGGACTCGATACCGCCACCCACGCCGCGCTCGCCGCGCAGGACGCTGCTGCCGGGCAACGTGTACAGGAGCACGACCATTGAGCCGTGGTGGAACCGGCAGCCGCCAGCCCCACCGCGGCCGGTATCGCGGACATTTACCTTCCTCGTACGAAGAGGAACCAGTGTGGCAACGCGCTTGCGCCATGCTGGCATATGGGAGCCATTCTCTGGCGGCTGTGGAAGGCCAAGGGGATGCGAAGCACCGCGCGGTGAGCGCGGCAGAGAAAGGAGTCACCGATGCGCTTACAGGGCAAAGTCGCCATCGTCACTGGCGCCGGCTCAGGGATGGGCCTGGCGATTACGAAACAGTTTGTCGCTGAAGGCGCGCGGGTGGTTGGCGGCGATATTGTCGAGGAACACCTGACGGCGTTGCAGGGCCTGGCGGGGGTCACACCGGTGCGCGCCAACGTCACGGTGCAAACCGACGTGGATCGCTTGGTCGCCACAGCCGGAGAGCTCGGCCGCCTCGATATCGTCTGCAACAACGCCGGGATCATGGACCGCTTCCTGCCGGTGGGCGAAGTCACCGATGACCTCTGGCAGCGCGTGCTCGAC
>DASUBC010000344.1:0-4583 GCA_035763465.1 Thermomicrobiales bacterium | reverse complement strand
GCGACACAGCGCGGGGCACAACTGCCCACCGCGACGGATTTCACGGCGCTGCCCGGCCGGGGCGTGCAGGCCAGGGTAAATGGGCAGCTGTGGCAGGCCGGCGGGCCGCGCCTGCTGGAACAGGCCGGCGCGCAACTGCCCACCGCGCTGGCGGACGCGGCCCGCGCCTGGGGCGAGCGCGGGCAGACGGTGGTCTACCTGCTCGAAGGAGATCAGCCGCGCGCGGCGTTCGCACTGGCCGACGTGATCCGCCCGGAGAGCCGCGAGGCGGTCGCCGCGTTACAGGCGCAGGGCGTGCGCGTGGCAATGCTGACCGGCGACGCGGAAGAAGTCGCGCGCTGGGTCGCGGGCGAACTCGGTATCACGGAATACTTCGCGCAGGTGTTGCCGGAAGACAAGAGCGCCCGCGTGCGCGCGTTGCAGCAGGGCGGCGCGCTGGTCGCGATGGTCGGCGACGGCGTGAACGACGCGCCGGCGCTGGCGCAGGCCGATGTCGGCATCGCGATCGGCGCGGGGACCGATGTGGCGCGGGCCTCGGCGGGGATCGTCCTGGTCAAGAACGACCCGCGCGACGTCGCGCGCATCATCACTCTGAGCCGAGCGAGTTACCGCAAGATGACGCAAAACCTCGCCTGGGCGGTCGGCTACAACGTCATCGCCTTGCCGCTCGCCGCCGGGGTACTCGCGCCAATCGGCTTCGTGCTGCCGCCGGCCGTCGGCGCGCTACTGATGTCCCTCAGCACGGTGATCGTCGCGCTCAACGCGCAGACCCTGCGCCGCCTCGACCTGCGGGCGAGCTGACCGGCAGGCAAAGCTGCTCTTTCAGGTGTAGGATTTGACGGCGGGCGCGGTGGCACTGATGGCATCCGCCGAATAAATTCGGCGCTAGAGGCTGCGGCCACGAAGTCCCTGACGGGACTGGCTTTGCCACAAGGCCGGGGCTGGTTGACAACATACAGGTAAACCAGCCCCAGTCCCGGAGGGACTTCGTGGCCGCAGGCCATGTAGCCCGGATTTCAATCCGGGGCTACCCCTCAGTGCTGCCGCGTCTACGACAAAACACCGCCTTTGCGGGCTGTTGCTGCCCCGCCCAGCTGGCTTGCTCAGCCCACGGCCACCTGCGGCGCCAGCACCTCGCGCCAGCTCGCCGCGAGTTCGGGGCAGGCGGCCAGCGCCGCGGCGGCTTCGGGGTCGCGCTTGCGGCGGTGCATCGTCACGAAGGCGCGGGCGATAGTCCACTCCGGGTGCGGCCGGTCGAGTAGCACCAGCGGCAGCCCGGCCACCACTTCGCCTTCGACCAGCACGCGAAAATACCAGCCGGTGCGCCTGGCACGCTCTACCTGCCGCACCAGGTCTTTGATACCCCACTTGCGCGCCAGTTTCCAGCAGGGCTGGCGCGGCTGCGTCACCTGCACGCGCGCCGGGCCAACCTGATACGTATCGCCGATGCAGACCGCCTCCTCGTCCAGTCCCGCGATGGTGAAGTTCTCGCCGAACGCGCCCCAGGTCATCTCCGGCCGTTCCAGCGCCGCGCGCCAGTCGGGGTAATGATCGGCGGGATAGGCGTTGACCGCCTTATCTTCACCACCGTGGTTCTGCAAATCCGCCTGCCGGTCGCCGTCCAGATTGATCGTGCCGAGCCAGACCGGCCCCGCAACCGGCTCCTTGTAGATGGCGCTCAGGCGCGAGAGTTGGGGCGGGTCTTTCGGCCAGCCGGGTGGTGGGGGCGGCAACTCGCGCGGCAGCGCGACATTGATCGAGACGAGGTGCGGCGTGGTCAAGCGTAACTCCTTCGGTTGTTGCAGGTTACGGGTTACAGGACTGACGTCTGCGCTTGCCTGAGAAACCTGTAACTTGCCAACCTGCTACCTGTAACCCGCTAATCGCTGGCTTCGGCCAGGCGCGGCGTCCCTGGCGGCGCCGGCGTGGACTGCTCGCGCGCCAGGGCTTGCAGGCGCGCTTCGGTCGGCAGTAGGAAGGCGACGAAGATCGTCGCGACGATAATCACGACCTGGAAACGCATCGCCGTCTGAAAGCCGAAATGGTCGGCCAGCGCGCCCATTACGGGCGTGCCGATCGCGCCGGTGACGAAGCCGAGGCCCAAAATCATGCCGGACGCCAGGCCCGCGCGCCCGGCCATCAGCTGCTGCGCCATCACCAGCATCAGCGGCGCGGTCGAGGCGGCCAGGAAGCCGACCAGCGCGCCGGTCAGAAAGCCGATCGGCCCGGTGAACTGCGCGAAGAGCAGCACGACCGGCACGCTCAGGAAGAGCGAGCCGATGATCACCGCGCGGCGGCCGTAGCGGTCGGCCAGTGTGCCAGAACCAATCGTGCCGAGGGCGCTAGCCAGGACGATCGTCGTGGAGAGCGCGCCATAGAACGATGGTCCGTAGCCAAGCGACTTGTACCAGGTCGGCACGAACGCCTCGATGCTGAAGACCGTCCACGAGCGCGACATCATCAGCAGGATCACGGCGATCAGCGGCACCAGCGGGATCGGCGCTTGCGCCACCGGCGCGCTGGTCGCGTCCCGCGTGGGCGCGCGGCGCAGCGCGATGGACCGCATCTCGAAGAGCATCCAGATCGCGATGGTGACGCCAGGGATGAACATCACCGCCGTGCCATGCACGCCGAGCACGGTGAAAAGGAACGCGCCGATCAGCGGGCCGAGCGCGACGCCGAGCGTGCCGCCCGTCACGTAGACCGACATGGCGGTGTTGCGGCTGCGCGGCGGGATGACGGCGTTGGCGTTCAGCGCGCCGAGCGGGTGATACGCGCCCGAGCCGATGCCCGACGCGGCGGCCAGCGCCAGCAGAATGGGGAAGGAGGGCGCGAAGCCGATCGTCGCGTACGTGGATGCTGTCCAGATCAGCGCCAGGCCGATGAAGCGCGTGCCGAAGCGGTCGGCCACCCAGCCGAAGAAGGGCTGCGAGATCGAGGCCATGCCACTGTAGGCCAGCGTCACCAGGCCGACGGTCGCCAGGTCAACGTTGAAGCGCCCGATCAGCAGTGGATAGAGAACGGGCAGCAGCCCGACATACATGTCCACCGTAAAGTGGCCGAGCATCAACGTCAATAGCGGGCGATTCCGCAGAATATCCGCCCGTGCCTGTCCCCTATCGCCCGCCACGCTTCCTATCCCCCGGCCATGCCCAATCGCCAGCAGTCATTGTACTCTACGCGCGGTCGAAGGTCGGAAGGTCGAAGGTCGAAAGTCTCTTGTCATGATGCAGCAACTTGCTGCCAACGTGCGTACACAGACAGACCGAAGTGCTGACCGCAAAGACTTTCGACCTTCGACCCCGTCGCTACGCCTGTCCGCGCAGCTGGTCGGCGAGATAAGCGCGCTTCGCGGCGGTGTCGCGTGGCGAGTAGAGGAAGCGCGTCCAGGCTTCGCGCTCGTGCCAGACGGGCGCGAGTTCCCAGACACAGAGCGTCGGCGCGGAGACGCCGGGCACGACGTACTGGAAGTCGCCCGCGCGCGTCAGGTCGCGGATGAAGAGGGTCTCCCACAGCTCCTGGTGGTCGCGCCAGGCGCCAACGATCAGGTAGGCCAGCGGGTCGGAATAATGCAGGATGGCGAAGCCGAGGCCATAGCCGAGTTCGAGCCGGCCCGCCGCCACTTCGCCGGCCAGGTAGTCGCGCGCGGCCTGCCTGAACGCGGGCGGCGCGGGCTGGTCAGCGCGGTGCAAGTCGTACCACTTCAGCACCGCGCCAGGCAGCGCCAGCAACGCGCCCGGTTCGACCACCCGCTCATGGTGGCGGTACGCCGCCGGTACATTACCCAGTGCGGTCAGGTCCGGCAGCGTCACTTGCTCGATAGCCGTCTGGCTCATATCCCCTCCATGCAGTGAGTAGCGCAAGCCTATGGGAACAACAGGCGCAGCGTGCGCCAGCCAAGCCGTACGCCGAAGCCGCCGAGTGTCAGGCCGCAGACGCGGTTGATCCAGCGCAAGAGCGCGGGCGTAATGCGCCGCCGGCCGTAGGCAATTGCACTGGCCGCGCCGAAGCACCAGATCAGCGCCCCCAGTACGAACCCGGCGAGGAAGAGCGCGAAACGCGCGCTGTTCGCCCCGGCATCGCCCCCGCTGGTGAGCGTGAGGCCACCACCAACACTGAGCCAGAAGGTGAGTGCGAACGGATTCGCGAGTGAGAAGAAAGCGCCTGTGGCGAAGTCGCCGTGCGCGGCGGGCGCTGCATCGTCCGGCAGGCTGGTATCGTTCTGCCGCCAGGCGTGCCAGCCCAGGCGCAGCAGGAAGCAGACGCCCATCACGCCCAGCGCGAGCTGGACAATGACGTACCGGCCGATGAGCGCCAGTCCAGTCAGCGCCAGGCCCGCCCAGAGCGTGTCGCCGATCAACGAGCCAAGCTGCACCAGTAGCGCCGGCCAGAAGCCGCGCGCCAGCCCCCGCCGCAGCGACTCAGTGTTGACCGCGCCCGGTGTCGCGGTAAAGACCAGCCCGAACCAGATTGCCGAGATCACAACCATCGCCATGTGCATTGCCCTACATTCATTGCCACACCAACAGCTCCCCTACCAGCAAGAACCGGCAGCCTCTATAATGCCCCACAAGTGGTCCAGA
>DASUBC010000343.1:0-5062 GCA_035763465.1 Thermomicrobiales bacterium | reverse complement strand
CGGTCCCAGCGTTCTAACAGTCAGAGCGCGGAGTATGGCGTGGTTCAGGCGTCTTGCGGTACGCTTGCCGCAATGGCTGGCGAGCGCGTGGCTGAGAGAAAGCGCAGTAGTTCGATGGCGTGGGCATATCGCAAGCAATTTTGGTAGCCGGTCCGGCTTTTGTGCCGGGCGGCGCTTTGCGCTGCCCTGGCAAGATGTGTGGTAAGACGAGTAACTACGTCAATTTTGGGATGTGTCATCCCACTGGAGGTTTCCAACCGTGACCGTACAAACAGCGCCCGATCCTATGCGCGATCGCCTGGCGGCGATCGCCCAGCGTTTCGATGAACTTGAGCGGCAGATGAGCTCGCCCGAAGTCAGCACCGATCCCGGCAAGCTGGCCGAGTATGGCCGCGAGCGCGCCGAGATCGCCGATGTGGTCGAGGCGTATCGAGGGTTGCAGACAATTGAAACGCAGCTCGCCGAGGCGGAAGAACTGGCGCATGATCCATCCGGCGACAGTGAACTGGCGGAACTAGCCGAGACCGAACTGGCAGAGTTGCGACCCCGGCGCGATGAGGCGCTGGCCGAGATTCGCGCCTTGCTGACGCCAAAAGACCCCAACGACGAGAAGAATGTGATCGTCGAGATTCGCGCCGGCGCCGGCGGCGACGAAGCGGGCCTCTTCGCGGCCGAACTCTTCCGCATGTACCAAAAGTACGCCGACAAGCACCGTTGGAAGGTGGAAGTGTTGTCGTCGAGCGAGTCGGGCATTGGCGGCTTCAAGGAGATCATCTTTGAAGTCCGGGGCAAGGGCGCCTACAGCCAGTTGCGCTACGAAAGCGGCGTCCACCGCGTGCAGCGCGTGCCCGAAACAGAATCGGGCGGGCGCATTCATACCTCGACCGTCACGGTCGCCGTGCTGCCCGAGGCCGAGGAAGTGGACGTGCAGATTGACGAAAACGACCTACGCATTGACGTCTACCGCTCGACCGGGCACGGCGGCCAGAGCGTGAACACCACCGATAGCGCGGTACGGCTCACGCACCTGCCGACCGGCCTGGTCGTCACCTGCCAGGACGAGAAGTCGCAACTGAAGAACAAGATCAAGGCGATGACCGTGCTGCGCTCGCGCCTCTACGACATCGAGCAGCAGCGCCTGATGCAGGAACGCGGCGATGCCCGGCGCTCGCAGGTCGGCAGCGGCGATCGCAGCGAGAAGATTCGGACCTACAACTTCCCTCAGGACCGCGTCACCGACCACCGGATTAAGGTCAACCTGAGCAATCTGCCGGTCGTGATGGAAGGCGAGATTGATCCGCTGATCCATGACTTGCGCGAGATTGATCAGGCCGAACGTCTCAAAGGCGCGGGACTTTGAAACGCGGAGTGCCGGGCACTCCGCGTGCGGTTCGCGATGTGCTTGCTCAGGCGGCGGCGCACCTCGGCGCTGCCGACGTTGAGTCACCGCGCCTGGATGCGGAAGTGCTGTTGTTGCATCTCCTGGGCTGGGAACGCGCCCAACTCTACGCAGCGCTGGCTGATCCGCTGCCAGACGAGGTGGCAGAGCAGTACGCGGCGCTGCTTGCGGAGCGCGTCAGCGGCGTGCCGGTTGCCTACCTGGTCGGCGCGCGGGAGTTCATGGGGCTGCCGTTCGCGGTGGGGCCGGGCGTGCTGGTGCCGCGCCCCGAAACCGAATGTCTGGTGGAGTGGCTGGCGGGGCGTGTGCGGGCGGAACCGCGCTGGCGAGCGGCTGTAACGATCGCCGATGTCGGCACGGGCAGCGGGGCGATCGCCCTCTCGCTCGCCCAGCTGCTACCCCAGGCGCGCATCGTCGCCATTGAACGATCGCCTGCCGCATTGCGCTACACCCGGCGCAATCGCGCCGCGCTCGATCTTGATAACCGCGTCCTGCTCGTACACGGTGATTTGCTTGGTCCGGCCGGGGCGGTGAACGTAATCGCCGCGAACCTGCCCTACCTGCGTCCCGACCAGCTCCATGCCGGCATCGCCGCCGAGCCGGTGGAGGCGCTGGTCGCCGGACCTGACGGCCTCGACCTGTACCGGGCGCTGCTGCCGCAAGCGGCGGCGCGCTTGCGGACGCCGGGACTCCTGGCGGCCGAGATTGATCCCTCGCAGGCCACGGCGATGGTCGCGCTTGGCCACGCCGCCTTCCCCGATGCGGTCATTGGCGTCGAACGCGACCTGGCTGGCCGCGACCGCTTCCTGACGGTCGAACGCCGGGCCGGCTAGCGGCGGCGCAGAACGAAGATGCGCGGGTGCAACCCGCCGAGCGCGACCCGCCGGATCGCCAGCGTCTCCCATGCTCCTACCTCGGCCAGCACACTCTCCATCAGCCGGACCTCGTGCGTCAGCAGCGCGAAGCGTGCGCCGCGCCGCGCGACCCGCGCCGCCTCCCGCATTATGCGTGGATAGAGCGCCACGTTCTCCGTGTGCGAGCCGACCAGATGGCCGAACGGCAGGTCAGCGCACAGCGCGTCTACAGCGGCGTCTGGTATCGGCAGCGCCCCGGCATCCCAGTCATCCAACTCCGCCAGTGCGGCCAGATTGGCCGCCTGGCAATTCTCCCGCGCACAGGCCAGCGCCGCCGGACTGGTGTCGCACCCGATCAGCCGATACGCCGGGGCGCAGAGCGCCCGTTCGATCAGCAAACTCCCCGAACCGCAGGCGAGGTTCAAGAAGACATCGTCGTCGTGCGGCGCGGTGAGCACGGCCATCGCGCGAGCCACGGTCGCGTTGAGCGCGCCTTCCAGGTTGCAGACACGCCAGGGCCGCGTGGCGAGTGGACGCGGTGAGAGCCGGATCAACACCTCCCAGCCAGGTCCGCCCGCGCGTGGCCGCCGCAGCCGCAACTGCAAATCGCCCTCCGGCGCGGCGATGGCAAGCCCGGTATGCCGCGCCAGTTCCTCTTTGAGCCGCGTCAGCACGGCGGATTCGGCGCCAGCCGCGCTTAGGTACAGCGTCTGGTAGGTTCCCGGCGGGTGCAGGTCGCGTACAAGCGTGATGGCGGCGAGGAGCGCGCGGAAGTGCTCGTCGCCGAGCAGCGCGCGTGGGCGTGGAACGGGAAACGTCAGCACCAGGTGGACGGCCTGCACAGTGCGCGGCCGGAGGAGCTGGCGGAGGTCGCCGGTATACGCGAAGCGGAGGCTGCCGGAAAGGTCGCGTCCGGCGGACTGCTGAAAGCGCATCTGCGTGCCGAACATCCAGTCCAGCTCGTCGTGGGCGACATCGTCAATCCCCGCGACGACATCGGCCTCGCAGTCGCACGCTGCGCGGCTGATTGCTGTCCGATCGGTCTGGCGGCGTGGCAGCACGGCGCTCCTTGTTCTCCAAACGCGAAGAAGCGCCGCGTCACAGCGGCGCTTCCTTCACTCAGTCGTTGCCGGCGCTGCTAGACGCCGCGCGGCGTTTTCGTCATGGTGCGGATGCAGCGTGTGCAGGCATTGATCTGCTTCCGGCGGCCCTTGACCATGATGGTCATGCGCTGGATGTTCGGCCGGAAGACGCGCTTCGTGTGGACATTCGAGTGGCTGACGTTATTCCCAGCCTGCTTCTTCTTCCCGCAAATATCGCAAATAGCCATGAGCGCCCTACCCCCCTTTACGCGTTGGAGTGCGGTTCAGTATCATTCGCCGAACGCGACGCCCAACGGGGGCGCGACGCGGTTCGATTCGCTATGCTTCCCAGGCGCGGTGTGCAGGCACACGACTATGCCGCTCGGCGCGCAACGGCTACAGATAGTAGCATAGCAGGAGAGCAACCGCAAGCACGTACGAAGTAGGGAGTAGAGAGCCACTTAGTATGGGCGCTGCGCCAGCAGTCAGGCACGGCGCCATTAGCAAGGAACTCCCTACTCCCTACTCTCTACTCGCGAGGGGGCGATGCCGCGAAGAGATAGGGGCGCAGCGGCGACGAGCCAGTCGGGGAAAATCGAGATTTCGCGCGGCGCGATTGCCGCCATCGTGCGCGACGCGGTGCGGCAATCGTACGGTGTCGTCGGCATGGCGCCGGTGTCTTTCTCGCGCAGTCTCGCGCGCTATATCCGGCAGGACGATCCGCAGCGCGGCATCGAGATTGAAGTGACCGGCGACCAGATCGTCATTACGCTGCACGTCGTGCTGGAATACGGCCTCCGCATCTCGGAAGTCGCGCACAATCTGATGGATAACGTGAAGTTCGCGGTCGAGCACGCGTTGGGGATGCCCGTGCAGGCCGTCAATGTGCATGTGCAGGCGTTACACTTCAGTCCTGAGTAAACATGGCTGGCTCGCGCCATGCGGAGTGATTTCGTGGGGCCGTTGCTCGTGGCTGGGCAAGGAGAGGTATTGTGAGCGTGGACGCGGCGGGTGCCGCTGACAAGGCTGAGGCGCAGCTGGCCGATGGCGCGGCGCTGCTGGCCGCGCTCGCGGCGGCCGGCGCCAACCTGGCCCACCAGTCCGAGGCGATTGACGCGCTCAATGTCTTCCCGGTGCCGGATGGCGATACCGGCAAGAACATGACGCTCACCATGCAAGCCGCCCTGGACGCTGCCCAGGCCGCCCCGCCTGCTGAACTTGCGAGCGCCGGCGCGCTGGCCGCGCGGCTGGCGCGTGGCGCGGTGATGGGGTCGCGCGGCAATTCCGGCGTGATTCTGTCGCAGATTTTGCGCGGCTTCGCGCGTGGTCTCGGCGCGGCCGAGCGCTTCGGGGACGCTGAACTCGCCACCGCCTTCCGAGAGGCGACGGCGACGGCCTATCGCGCCGTGCAGCAGCCGGTGGAAGGCACCATGCTGACGGTGATTCGCGCGGTGGCCGACGCCGCCGAAGCAACAGTTGCTGCGGCGGAAACGGCTCCGTCCGGCCTGCTGGCCGTGCTCGACACCGGTCTGGCCGCTGCGCGCGAGGCGCTGGCGCATACGCCCGAACTCTTGCCGCGCCTGCGCGAGGCGGGCGTGGTGGACGCCGGTGGACAGGGCGTGGTGGCCCTGCTTGAGGGAGCCACCCGCTACGCGCATGGCGAAGCACCTGGTGTGCCCGCCAAGGTGGTACAGCCGGTCACGCCAAGCGCAGCAGGCGGCGTTGCG